>JBAXFZ010000016.1:0-20965 GCA_037139685.1 Bacteroidota bacterium | reverse complement strand
ATAACTGGGAGAATAGGCCCAGGTCATGGCGATTTTTTTTCCTTTCAGGCTTTCCAGTGATCCATATAATGATTTGAGGTGGAGCAGGTCGGCCATGGATTGCGTAGGATGGTCGATGTCGCATTGCAGGTTGATGATCCCCGGACGCTGGGGAAGAACGCCATCGGCAAAGGCTTCGTCGAGTGCGGCACCTACCTCGCGCATATAGGTATTGCCTGCACCCAGGAACATATCGTCGCGGATCCCGATGATATCGCTCAGGAAGGAGATCATCGCGGAGGTTTCGCGCACAGTTTCGCCATGGGCGATCTGCGATTTGCCCTCGTCGAGATCCTGCACGGCCAGGCCAAGCAAGTTGGCAGCGGAGGCAAACGAAAACCGCGTGCGGGTCGAATTGTCGCGGAATTGCGAAATGGCCAGCCCCGAATCGAAGCAACGTGGCGAGATATTCCGGTCGCGGAGCATCTTCAGGTCTTCGGCGACGGTCAGGATCATTTTTAAATCTTCCAGCCTCTTTTCCCAGGTCAGGAGGAAGTCCTTCCCGAAAAGTCCTGAATCCGGTATGGCTGGTTGTGTTTTTAGTTCGTTGATCATATAAGAAAAATATTTAGTTTCTTTCAGGTACGGGATTTAATGGCCGGCATTGATTTTTTTGCGTTCTTTCAAGGCCGGGTAGCCGGCTCTTCACATAAAAAGACTTACCAGGAACAGTATTGCATAGATTAAAGCCCAGATAAAAAAAATCGTGATCATTGTGGCCCCGTGAAGCCTGCTTTTTAAATCATAATAAAATACTTTTTGCCCCCCGGTTATCTCTTTTTTTGAGTATCGTAAACTAACGGCAATGATGAGTCCGATCACTCCCCCCATTATTGAAAATAGATATCCGCTGATAACCATGACCGGCTTCGCCCTGAGCCCCGCTTTTTGTTCTTCAATTCTTTTATCTCTTGCAGTGGAAATCTCTGTTTCATTGATCTCCACCCCTTTTTTTGTTAACAGGTTTCTTGCATACTTTGTATCAAAATCGCTCCATTCAGAAGGATTTGAGATTACCTCAATCAGCTCGTCATCAGAAAAGGAGTCAAGGTAATAATCATCTGTTTGTAAATCAGATGAAAGATTTGTGTTTAATAGTTCCTCCACCTTGTTCTGTTCATCTCTTTTCACCTTCAGAATGTACTCGATATTCACCTGGCTTTTTGTAAACGTAATATCAAAGGCATACGAGGTGTCATCGATCCTGTATTCAATATTTTTATCGTCAAGTATTTCAGTTACCTGGTGCAGCAGGTCAACTGAAACAAACCGCCTGATTTCGGTAAATTCTTCCAAAGTGTTTGGTTTAATTTGGTCGTTCTAACTTCCGGCATGTTATGCTATCCGGTCACTCCGACAAATAATAGGCCAGCGCTGCATAAAAGGCGGAAGCCGTAACCAGGTCGCTTACCGGCACCTTCTCGTTGGGGGCATGCGCCAGGACCTCGTTCCCGGGGCCAAAGCCAATGCACGGGATCTTGTAATAACCATTGATGGTGACGCCATTGGTCGAGAAGGTCCACTTGTCGGTGACAGGCTCCCTGTCGAACAGCCCGGCAAAGGCCTCCTGGGCGCGCACAACCAGGTGGTGGTCCTCTTCGATTTTCCATGTCGGGTAGTATTTCTCCATGCCGTAACGAAGGCCGGTATAAGCCGTCTCCTCATATTGCAGCACTTCCACAGTTGCGTCCATCTCTTTCACGATTTCCACGATCTCGGCCATGGCCGATTCCTTGGTTTCGCCCCAGGTAAGCCTGCGGTCGAGGTGGATGCGGGCATAGTCGGCAACGGCGCACAGCGAGGGACTTCCCGACACGAATTCCGATACGGTTACGCTCCCCTTTCCCAGGAAATCGTCAGATGGCAGCCGTTCATTCAGTTTTTCAATTTCAAGGCAGGCCCGTGAAGCCATGTATATGGCGTTTTTGCCCCGTTCGGGGGCAGAACCGTGCGAAGAGACGCCGGTGAAGGTTGCCGAGATCTCCATCCTGCCTCGGTGACCGCGGTAGATGTTGAGATTGGTGGGCTCGGTGATCACAACGAAATCGGGTTTGATTTTTTCGACTTCCACAAGGTATTTCCAGCACAGCCCGTCGCAATCCTCCTCCATGACAGTCCCGGTGAAATAGATGGTCAGGTCGCGGTCGAATGCCATTTCCTTCAGGATCCGTCCTGCTGTGACGAATGCTGCCGGGCCACCCTTCTGGTCAACAGTACCCCGTCCATGAACGAAACCTCCGCTGATCTCCCCCGAAAAGGGATCGCTGCTCCAGTTGGCGAGATTTCCCGTATCTACTGTATCAATGTGGCCGTCAAAGGCAAGGATTTTCTTACCGTTCCCGATCCGGCCGATCACATTTCCCAGCCCGTCGATCCTCACTTCATCAAAACCGGCTTCCATCATCTGTCGTTTCAGCTCGCCGGCCACCGCCCTTTCCCCGGTGCTGAGCGATTTTATTTTAACAAGTTCCGACAGGTTTTTGGCCGTGTAGTCTTTCCAGGATTCCGACAGGCTGTTTATTTTTAAAAGGAGATCTTTCAAAGCGTGTGTGTTTAATGAACTATTCAGCCTGTAAAATTACAAATCTTCCGGCATGGAGGAAGAACATTCATAGGACACGAAAGCCGGACGCTGTTTTATTTTCGAAAAAGGGGGAATATTACCTGGTACAACGCTAAAACCTTACGAAATGCGTTATTCTAATGAGAAGATTTTCTTCCGGACATTAAGGGTTCAAACAAATCCCTAACCGTAAAAGATCCGATTCCCCGCGAGAATGCAGAAACCAGGACCGAATGCTTGTATTTTGTTATTACTTGCCCTGATTGCCATCATGGCAAAGGAGGGCTACTCCCAGACCGACACCATGGTTGTATATCATGTCGGCCGCCAGACTACAACCATGATCCTTCCGGCCGAATACGACTCCTCCGGCACATTCGGGGCCACCACGGCTTTCGTTGGTTCAATGGGTCATAAAGTTGATCTTAACCTAGTGCCCCCGGCCGAAAACCTTTTCGTTTGTTCCCACTTCAGCGATATAGCGCGGGCTGGGTTGTACTATAACACGAAGGATTACCCATTCAGGACAGGAGTTGTCCTGATCAGGAAAAAATATGACACCCTCAGGAGTTTCTGTTCGGGTATAATGGTTGGCGAGAAACTGGTTTTGACGGCTGCACACTGTATCCTTGATCTGAACTCGCAAAACTGGGACAGCGACAGTATCCTGGTGGCTCCCGCCTTTGACGACGGCATCTCCCCTGCAGCCATCCCGGCAAGTTATGCCGTAAAATATTATATAACCAAGAAAGGGTACGACAGAATGGGCTGGGATGATGCAGCCCTGCTGCAGCTCAGGAGGCCAATAGGGAAAAAAACCGGTTATATCGGGGTGGCATACAGCGATGCTGATTCATTCTTCACCGCAAAAGTATTTCACAAACTCAGCTACCCGGCCATGACTGATCCTTATGACACAACGCGGAAGTATAACGGCGACACCCTTTGTTATAATTACGGGATGATTGAACCTATGGGGATATTCCTCGGAATCCCGGGCCCCGAGACCAGGGCTATCCCCGGCCAGAGCGGCAGTTCATTGTTTTATACCGATAATTCGGAATACTATTCAATGGGGGTGTTGTCATTTTCATTCAATTATCGCCATTTCAGGATTACGAAAAAGATATTCCATGACTTTAAAAATATTATGGATTATTATGTTGACGGAAGAGGAGATAATCCGGGAGAAGACAATATCGTGAAGATCTTCCCCAATCCGTCGCATGGCCGGGTGCATATATCGATTCCCGAACCGGGACCTGAGGGCTTTATGGTATCCCTGGATAATGTATATGGACAGCCTGTGCGGGAAGAGTTCCCTGTTTTCACCTGCTCCTTTACCCTTCAGATAGCTGATCTGCCGGGCGGAATATATATATTGAGACTGAAAAGCAAGAGTAATAAGTTACTAACAGGGAAAATAGTTGTTCAATAGCCGGCAACAGGTAAAGTTCTGGTGCGTGAACCGGATGGTGTCACTGCCTCCCTTGTTCTCTTAATTTTTCTGCGGCCATTAAAACAACCTCACCGGTTGCCGGCAATGAAAATTCGGGTTCGATCTCATGGCCGGCCACGGCAGAAATAGCATCTTTAATAGCCAGCCATACCGATAACCCAAGCATGAAGGGAGGCTCTCCCACTGCCTTGCTCCGGCGGATTGTCCCGGGATTTGGTACGTCCCGGAGAAGTTCAACCCGGAAATCCTTCGGGATGTCATTGATGGTAGGTATTTTGTAGGTGTCGGGAGAATGGGTGAGAAGGTTTCCCTCCCCGTCCCATTTGATCTCTTCGGTGGTGCACCAGCCCATTCCCTGGATGAATCCTCCCTCGATCTGACCGCGGTCGATGGCTTCATGGATTGAATCACCCACATCGTGAAGGATGTCGGTGCGCAGCAGTGTCTGGGAGCCGGTCAGTGTATCAATCATCACCTCTGAAACGGCCATCCCGAAAGCATAGTAGTAAAACGGGTTGCCCTTGCCGGTCTCACGGTCGAAGAAAATCCCCGGGGTTTTGTAAAACCCGGTCGCACTCAGGCTGACCTGCTGCAGGTGGGCTAGTTTGCATAGTTTCCCGAATGCGATCTTTTCCGCGGGGTCAGTTTTGTCGAATATGAAATTCTCTTCGAAGACAATATTGTCGGCATCGATGATCTTACCCGGGAGCTGACCTGACCACTCCCTGATGGCCACCTGCGCCAGCCTCGATTTCAGGATGTCGGTTGCATTTTTCACTGCCATGCCGTTGATGTCGCTTCCCGATGATGCTGCGGTGGGAGAGGTGTTCGGCACCTTTGCCGTGTTCGTTGCATTTACCTTGATATATTCGGTTGAGATGCCTAATTCTGCAGCGGCGATCCGGGCGATCTTGGTGTGGAGCCCCTGTCCCATTTCCGTTCCGCCATGGTTTACCAGTACGGTGCCGTCGGTGTATAGATTGACCAGTGCGCCGGCCTGGTTGAGAAATGCGGTGGTGAACGAGATCCCGAACTTAACCGGGGTAAGGGCCATCCCTTTTTTGGTGAATTCATTCACCACGTTGAACCGGCCGATATCGGCTCTCCTTTGAAGGTATCCCGAGGAGGATATGATTTTTTCGTACATCAGGAGAAGGTGGTTATTCTCGACTTTGGCGCCGTAGGGAGTGATGTTTCGCTGATCGTTCCTGTAAAAGTTTAACAACCTAATTTCCGCAGCATCTTTCTTCAGGTAGCGGGCGATACGGTCGATGGCATTTTCGATCACAGCCATTCCCTGGGGTCCTCCAAAACCCCTGAAGGCCGTGTTTGACGGGAGGTTGGTCTTCCAGGCCTGCCCGGTGACGGAAACGTTGGGCAGGAAATAGGCATTGTCGGCGTGCAACATGGCACGCTCCAGAATTGCCCGCGACAGGTCGGTCGATGAGCCGGCATCCGCATTCAGTTCGACTTTGTAAGCGAGGATCAGCCCCTGGTCTTCAAAACCAATTTCATAACGCGAAAGGAACCGGTGTCGCTTGCCGGTCATCACCTGGTCATCATCGCGGAACAGCTGGATCCTGACCGGCTGCTTTGTCGCATGGGCAAGCAGTGCAGCCCAGGCGGCAACATGATTCCCCTGGGTCTCCTTGCCTCCGAAGGCCCCGCCGAGCCGTTTGACCTCCACCTCCACCTCGTTTCTTTGGATTCCCAGCACATCGGCCACGATGGCCTGGGTTTCTGAAGGGTTCTGGCTTGATGCGTGCATCTTCATTTCCCTGCCTTCACCCGGAACCGCAAGTGCCGACTGTGTTTCAAGGTACCAGTGTTCCTGGGCGCCGGTTTTCAGTTCGCCGCGGAGAACATAGGGGGCCTTCGCCAGCACTGCATCCGCATCCCCCCGTTCAATTTTTCGTGGCGGAGAGATCAGGTTGCGAATGCTCATGGCCGATTCGATGTCGAAGATGGCCGGCAGGGGTTCATAATCAATTACAAGGAGTTTTTCAGCCGCCCTTGCCGCCTCTTCACTTTCGGCTGCGATGAGAACGATAGCCTGCCCGATGAAGGTGACCTCCCTGAGGGCAAGGCATGGTTCGTCGTGGATGATGTGTCCGAGCTGGTTCTCCCCCGGAATGTCCGCGGCAGTAAGGATACAATGCACTCCCTTAACGGATAACGCCTGCGAAAGGTCAATCCGTTTAAGCAGGGCATGGGCAAATTTGCTGAATACTACCCTGCCGAACAACAACTGGTCGTTTACGGCGATATCGCCTATAAATACAGATTCGCCGGTGACATGCGGCTCCGCACTTTCATTCGGCCGATCCACGCTGACAGAGTCGGCTATCCATGCAGGGTCCGCAACCCCGGCTGGGTGGTGGGGCTGGTTAATGAAAAATTTCATCAGCAACCGGCCGCAGACACTCCTGCGGTAGGCTGCACCGGCCCGGGCGTCGGATACCGGGGTGAATTCCCCCGATAAAACGGATATGGCCTGGTCGATGACCGTCCTGGTCCAGGGTTTGCCCGTCAGGAATTCTTCTGCCTTTGAAGCACGCCTGGGGATTGCAGCCATACCGCCGTAAGCCAAAATAATTTCTTCCACATTTCCCTCCCGCAGCTTCAGGCTGAAAGCAGCGCTCACCGTTGAAATATCCAGGTCCCTGCGCTTCGAGACCTTAAATGATTCAATCCTCACGCCGGGACCGGGTTTCAGGATAATAATTTCAGTAATCAGCTCATCCGGATGCAAAGCGGTTTTACGATACCCGGTGATAAAATCCTCAACCTGTATCAATCTTGTGGCATACCCGGACCTTACCGCGATTTTAGCACCGTATGCAAGCAGCAGGGGCAATGTGTCGCCGATGGGGGAGGCGGATCCGGCATTGCCGCCCAGGGTTGCCACATTCCTGATCTGCAGTGAGCCAAAACACTTCAATATATTGAATAAGGCCGGCAACCTGCCGGAAGTGAAGGTTTTAACCACTTCGAGGGGTTGTCCTGAACCAAACACGAATTGTCCCGGTTCCTCCCTGCAAAACCGCAATTCTTCAACTCCCGAGAGGTCAATTATCAACGGGAGGGACTCCCGGTTTTTTGTCTGGCGCAACGCCACATCGGTCGAGCCGTTTACAACGGTCGCCTTCGGGTGTTCCTGCCGCAGACGCAGCGCTTCATCAAGGGTGAAGGGTTTAAACAGGGTCTGTGACCCGGTCCGCAGTTCAAGCGTCGCAACATTTGCCCTGATCTGGTTTAACAGGGCAACAGTTGTTGCCTCGCTGCCCGAAAAATGGTCTGATTGAGTCTCCCTTCCCAGCCTTCCGGCAGCATCCAGGATGGACTGGTACCCCGTGCACCTGCAGAGATTGCCGGTCAGTGCATCCTCAATGATTTCGCGGGACGGGTTCTGATGGTTCTTAAAAAGCCCGAAAAGAGACATGATCACACCGGGTGTGCAATACCCGCACTGACTGCCATTCGTCTCAACCATCATCTGCTGTACCGGGTGCAGTATTTTCCGGCCATGCTCAACCCTGGCAAGGTTCTCTACCGTTATGAGCTGCTTACCGTGGATCATCGACAGGAATACAAGACAAGAGTCAACCGTATGGTACACCAGGCAGTCGTTTTGACCCGGTTCGGCAACGACAACCGTGCATGCTCCGCAATCGCCCTCCGCGCAGCCCTCCTTGACCCCTTTGTGCCCGGGCAGCGAGCGAAGGTAGTTCAACACGGTGGTTGTCGGTTTCAACCCATGAGTTCCCGGAAAATCAATTTCTACGGGATGGCCGTCAAGGACGAACCGGATTGTATGATGGTGTTCAATCAACCTGGTATGGTATTTCTAACATCAATAAGTTTTGCAAGGATGCTGATGGCGATTTCCTGAGGTGTCTCGGCGTTGAACCTGATCCCGATAGGCATGTCAATTGCGGAAAGCTCATCAGCATCGAGGATATGCTCATCGAGGAACCTTTTTTTCAGCAGATCCACCTTCCTCGAGCTCCCGATCATGCCAAGATAGGCATGAGGCTTGCGGGCCACGTCGGCCAGGATTTCTTCGTCAAAGGTGTGTTTCGGGGTAACTATTACGATATAGGTGTTTTCATCGAATGCCGACTCCCCGATGCCTATGAAATAATCCTTGTTGATGCAGGTAAAGGGAACAAAGGCCTCCTCCGCGAAAATTCCCTCCCTCGGGTCAAAAAGGGTAACGGTAAAATCGAGCTCCCGGGCAAATCCTGCCAGCGCTTTGCCGATATGGCCGGCACCGAAAATAAACAGCTTCTTCAGGGGGGTCAGGGGCTCAATATAGACCTCCATCATGCCGCCGCAATGCATGCCAAGATCTGTTTCAAGGTTAAAGGCAATTTTAGCGGGTTTGCCTGCAGCTATAAGTTTCAACGCCGTTTCAGTTACCTCCTTTTCAACGCTGCCGCCCCCGATGGTTCCGTAAATGGAACCATCGGCATAGACGATCATCCTGGCCCCCTGCTTGCGCGGGGTCGATCCCTTTGTGTCAACAACAAGGCATAAGGCAGCCGGTGTTGTTCCGTTAACGACCTCCTGGACCCGGGCAAAAAACTGGTGCATAAATCATCTGTTTAAAATCATGCTGAATGTTGAGGTAAAAATACAATTTTTATCCTTGCAGAAACTCCCGGTATTCATCCGGGGTGTTAATGTTCATCAGGATATGTTCATCAGCGCAAGGAACCTCGACCCTTGTAAAACCCGAAATGGCCAGGCGGAAATCTGTAATCTCCGGCTTTGCGCGGAGTATGCCGGCCATTTCCCCTCCAAGAAGCAGCGGATGTCCCCGCCGGCCCTGGAATACAGGAACAGCGTACCCGTCGGGAGGCACGGATTTAAGCAACTGGCCAAGCAGCCCGGCAAACGGAAAAGGATTGTCGATATTGTGTATGAAGCAGGAGGCGCCTACTGGAACCGATTGCAGGCCGAGATGGATGGAGTGGGAGCGGCCTCTTTCCACATGGCGGTTAACAACAGCAACCAGGTTCGCTGCTGAAAGCACACCGGTATCAAAATCATGTTGCACGACGATAACAACCGGCCGGCAACCATACCTTGAAAAACCCCCCGTAATGTGCTGCGCAAAATTATAACCGTTGCCATAGGGGAGGAGGGGCTTGGGAGAACCCATGCGTTCCGAATTTCCTGCAGCCAGGATGATAGCTGAATAGAGAGGTTTCACCTGGAAATTATTTGCCGGTGAGGTTGGCCGGATCATCCCGGGTTCCTGACGCTTCCCGGTCAATTTGTTCCCTGGCCTTCCTGGGAAGTTTTGATTTTACCAGGTTGTATGACTGAACAATATAGTGTTCCCATTCGGCCCGGTTGAAGTTGCTTTCGTCAACCACCGTCATCCATTGACGGCGGGCAAAGTGGGATGCCTGGATGATGTTGCCCGACTGCGTCAGTTCGTCAAACTGCTCTTCCGGCACCTTGAGCGCAACCTGCAGGGGAGGTTCGAGGCCTGTAAGGCAAAATATTTTCCCGGCGACCGAAAAAACAAGATGCTCTTCCCATTTAATATCTTCGGTAACGGCGGGAAGCCCGATACAGAATTCACGAAGTTCCTCGATATTCATGCATCAAAAATAAGAAATCCGTCGTTGGGAAAAACCATTTATGCGTAAAAGAATGCGCCCGGATGTGATTTCATCGGGGTTTCCATGGAGCAGCCTCCCAGGCAAACCGGGTCGTCAGGTTATCGTTTTACAAAAACCCGTGACTCCCGCATCCCCTCCGTTTCAACTTTAACCATGTACATCCCGCTGCCGAGGCCCGCAACGGGAATTGACAACTGCTGTTTCCCGGCTGGAGTTTCCTGGTCCGCAATGATCCTGGCAACCCTGCCATCCATGGCATACAGGATGACTGTAAGGTGGCCGGCTTTTAACTGAACAAAGGATATTGAGAGGAGGTCGGTGCACGGGTTCGGGAAGAGGGTTAAGGATATGCCCGGGCCGGGAAAGTGTTCGCTCACCCCGGTATATACCGTCTGGATACCGGCCAGCCGGGCCGACCCACTTCCGCCATAAGCTCCCAGGTCGTTCCTGGTTGTCCCCTTTGCAGGAGCCAGCGCCATCCCCGGGTTCGACGGATCTTCGGGATCGTTGTACACCAGGGTTGAATCACCCTTGTCGATACAGGGACTGACCGGTGAGAGGGAGTAATTCATGCTTTCAAACAATGGAGCGACATTCAGGATGGCTGTTCCCTGGTATCCGCCCTGTATGTCGCAATACCTCACAACAGGAGCAACTGTCGAATAATTGATCTGTGGACCTGTGGCGGCGGTATTCCCCCACAGGATCGAATTCCGGATGGTCATGGACGCGCTCCACGCCCTGATGCCCCCGCCAACCGTGGTGCCCGCGTTATTTACGATTGTATTGTTTTCCACGATCCTGGGCCGGCTTAATCCGTCTGATCCGTAAGCCCAGATTCCTCCGCCGCCAAAGTCCTCGCCGCCTGAATTGTTTGCAATGATGTTGTTTTTAATGATGGCTCCCGAGAAGTTAAAAACCAGTCCTGCCCCGTACCTGCCCTGGTTATGGTCAATCACGTTGTTGCATATCTTCGGGTTCCCGTCACCGCACCTGATGGCACCTCCTCCCGCACTCACACAGTTCTGTAACCCGGTAGCCTGGTTTAATGTTATATGGTTAAAAAGAATCCGCGGGGAGAGATACTGGATCAGGATTGCTCCCCCTTCGCGGTACCAGCTGCCCGGGCCGTGTTCGTCTTCCCATCGGGTTCCGGTGCCGCCTGTTAACCTGAAGCCGATCAATGCGGCGGTTGAATCGGTACTGGATGCCAGGCTTGTTCCGCGCATGATCACGCAGCTGGCTGTATCTGCGTGAGCCGGCTGGCCCCCGTTGATCACCGTGGCATCGATGTAAGAGGTGTCGCTGGTTGTCAGGTAAAGGCTGGCTACTGTGATCCCCTTTCCCCTGAACTGGATGTTCTCATAGTAAACTCCGGGTGCCACCAAAACGGTGTCGCCGTTCACGGCTGCATTAATGGCAGACTGGATCGTTGAATACTGCGATGGAACCTGGCGGATGGAGGAATATCCTGACAATCCGAGGATTACAAATAAAATAACCGTGATTAACCTGTACATACCTTTACTTTTTTTGAAAATGACAGGTACAAAATTATAAAGGCGAAGTCATTTACACAAAAAAATTATGAATATGTCAGGTTGGAAAGACAACTATGGTTTGCCTTTTAAGGACTTCAGCTCTTCTCCAAGTTTTGCAATGTCTGCTGCCATGGACTGGCTTCGTTTATCCATTTCCGGCCGGATTGCATTCATGCTGTCGGTCAGGGTTTTTATCACGCCCGCCTGGTCTTCCCTGATTTTATTGATCTCGGCCCCGATCGGATCGATCCGTTCCTCAACCCTGGCAAGGTTCTCATGCAGATGCTGCTCCAACTGCCTGTTTTGGGTTTCGAATTTATTTAACCCGTTTAAAATCAACTGGTTCATCTCGTTGGATAGAGCAGCAAACTGCTCCCTGGATTTTAGAAGTTCCCCTTTAAAATTAGCCAGTTCGATTTCAAGGTGTTCGTTGGTCTGTTTGTTGAGTTCAACCGCAGAAAGGTAATTTGCATCGGATTTCCGCTTAAACAGGAAAACCAGGATAAAGAGCAGTCCGAATAAAATGAGAAGGACCAGGGCAATCAGGACGCGGACCCTCCTGGAGAGGAACTTCTGGCTGTCAACCTTTTCCTGGAGTGCATTTAGTTTTGCACATGTTTTTTTTAGTGAATCAGTGGTCATTCCTAGTTGGCCTGTGCAATAACCGATCATCCGTTTTAGGCTGTCGGCCGATCGCTCCATCTTCAGGTCGCCCTTTTTAACCTCGTTCAGCTGTTTCTTTGTGGCACTTATGCCATCATAGATCTTTTGCTTTTCCGTCCTGAAATCCTTCTGCAGAAGGTATTCCGGGGTTTGTGCCCATGACTGGCCGACGATGAACACAACAATTAATACTGCAATTAGTCTTTTCATAAGTCGATAATTAGGTTTTGAATGTTATATGGGATTTCCATAGTTTTCGAATAGAACTTGTTTTGCAGGACACTAAAAACAATTCAATCTGTTCATCTGTACGGGCTGCACAGGAACCAGGCCTTGAATATTCATTCTTCTGATCAGGATTGCTATGACTGGTATTGCATTACAGGCATGTTGATTGAGTAACTCCAAATATACAAACTAAAAGATTGAAAGTCAATAGCAAATAAGAAATAGAGGCCCGGTTTTAACTATTGATGATTTATTTCCTGTTTTTCAGAAAACAACCCGTGGAATTATTCGTACCTTTGCAGGCTGTAATTCCCAAAAGGTGCCCCCGTATGCGCGCTTTACGGGGGTTTTTCTTGAGAAAAACTTATCATGGAAGAACAAACCATGTTGACTTTTCCGGCTTTTTTTGCTTCCACCCTGAGCCGGCACGGAAAACGAGATGCGCTGTCACTGGTAGGAAAGAAGCCAATCACCTACGAGGAAACCAATGACCGGATCCTGGCCGTCATTGCATTCCTGGAAAAACTGGGCATCCAGCCCGGCGACAAAGTTGCCATTCTTTGTACCAACCAGCCAAACTGGGCGGTTGCATACTTCGCCATTACCTTTATGGGCGCCGTTGCCGTTCCTCTTCTCCCTGAATTTCTCCCGGTTGAAATTGCCGCCCTGCTTGAACATTCCGAAACAAAAGTCGTTTTTGCCTCAGAAGGTTTGTTGTCTAAAATGATCGGCCTCACAACCGATTACCTGCTGGAAGTTGTCAGAATTGAAAATTTTTCGGTTGTAAGGTCTTTTGAATACTGGCCGGCATTTGATCCTGATGCACGGCCAACCAGGGAATACCAGGTTGCCGAAGACGATGTTGCCGCTATCATTTATACATCAGGTACTACGGGCAATCCCAAAGGGGTGATGCTTTCGCACCGGAACATCTGTTTCACCGCTGTAAAGGGACATGAAATCCAGCACATAGCCGAAACCGATCGTTTCCTCTCCATCCTCCCGCTTTCGCACACCTATGAAAACACGCTGGGGCTCATTCTTCCAATGTTTCGCGGCGCCTGCGTCTATTACCTGGGCAAGCCGCCTACCCCGGCCCTGCTGCTTCCCGCCCTGCTGGAGGTTAAGCCCACGACCATGCTTACGGTCCCCCTTATCATTGAGAAAATATTCCGGTCAAAAATCCTTCCCGCCTTCACCGAGAAGAAAATCATCAGTGCCTTATACAAAGTCCCGCCCTGCCGCAAGCTGCTGCATAAAGTAGCGGGGAAAAAACTTATGCAGACATTCGGGGGTGAGTTGCGCTTCTTTGGTGTCGGAGGGGCAAAGCTGAACAAAACGGTTGAACGCTTCCTGATCGAAAGCCATTTTCCTTATGCCGTTGGTTATGGACTGACCGAGTGCGCACCGTTGCTGGCTGGTTTTAATCCCCAGCACCCGGTGTTGCAGTCAACCGGTCCCGCCTGTATTGGGGTTGAACTTAAAATTGTTCATTCACCTTCCTCCACCGGAGAAGGGGAGATATGGGCTAGAGGGCCCAATGTCATGAAGGGTTATTACAAAGAGCCCGGATTAACAAGCGAATTGATCACCCCCGATGGATGGCTGAAAACCGGGGACCTTGGTACATTCGACAAAAACATGAACCTCTTTATCAAAGGGAGGGTGAAAAGTATGATCGTCAGGTCGAACGGCGAAAATGTCTATCCCGAGGATATTGAATCGGTTATAAATAATTTCCGTCATGTGGTGGAGTCGCTGGTCATCGAACAGAAAGGCAAACTCATAGCCCTGGTTCATTTCAACCAGGAGGAGATAGAGCTGAGGTACCATTACCTGAAGAGCGAATTTTCAAATTACGCCGAACAGAAGATCGAAGAGTTGCGCATGGAACTCCAGGAATATGTGAACGCAAGGGTAAATAAATTTTCACAGGTGCAACTGGTGATCTCCCAGCCTGATCCCTTCCAGAAAACCGCGACACAGAAGATCAAACGCTTCATGTACACCTAGAGATTCGCAAATTCCGAATTCCGGTTTCTTTCCCTTCACGATCAGTTGATAATTTTCACTATTTCGCTACCTCGCTACCTCGCTATTTCTTTTATTCCTGTACTTTTACATCCGGATTTTCGTTTTAGGTAATCCTGTTTCCTGAAAGATGAATGACATAGGTAAATTTGAAGAACAAACCCTGGAGTTGCTTTTCCGGAGCCACTATAAGGGGTTGTGCCAGTTTGCCATGGGTTATGTAAAACAGGATGAGGTGGCAAAGGAGATCGTCCAGGATGCCTTCGTAAGCCTTTGGGAAAAGCGGCATACCATCGACCTTTCAAAGGCTGTTAAAAGCTACCTTTCGACAACTGTCCGGAACAAATGCCTGAATCACCTGCGCGACCATAAAAAATTCAGTGTTGACCTGCTGGCGCTCGAAAATTTATCGGGCGAGTCGGGGTATGACCAGCCCGATAAGCTCGTCGAGAAGGAAATCAGTGAAAAAATCGCGGCCGGTATTGCAGAGCTCCCCGAAAAATGCCGCGAGATATTTATCCTCAACCGGTATGAAAACCTCAGGTACCAGCAGATTGCCGACAAACTCCGGATCTCGGTGAAAACCGTTGAAACGCAGATGTCAAAAGCCCTTCAGCATATGCGCCTTCGCCTTGCCGAATATCTTCCCTTAATCCTTTTTTTAATATTGCTCAACCACTTTTTCGCTATTTCGCCATTTACTCACAATCATATTTATTTTTTACCGGGTGTTCGTGATTGCCTGGCAATTCACCATTTCGCTATTTATTTTTCCAGCCCTGTATCAGGGTAAAGCCCTCCCTGCGTGTATTATCAACAGAAAAAACCATGGAAACAAATTCCACATATTATATTGACCTGATTACCAGATACCTTAATGGTGAGGCAACCCCCGGAGATATCAGGGAGCTGGAGAATTGGGTCAATGTGGATTCCGGGAACCGCGAAATATTTTCGGAATACCACCAAACCTGGAAAGTCCTGGGGAAGGCCAAAAGTGATCTCCCGGGTGAAATTGACCAGGCATGGCTGCAAATCCACTCCCGGATCCACGGGATCGATTTAAAAGAACAAAAAACCCGCCCCATATTGCAGGTAAAAAAATCATCAATCCTCAAAGCTCAATCGTCACTCTTCATTTCCTGGTCTCTTCGCATCGCCGCGGTTTTACTGGTTGCCGTCATTCCGGCTTACTTTTTATACAGGTACATGGCTGCTCCTTCAGAGACACAGCTCGCAGCAGGAAACAGTGTTGCCGAATATACACTCCCGGATGGTACAGTCGTAACGCTGAATGCGGGGGCAACCCTTGCCTATCCCTCCCGGTTTGAAGGATCTTCCAGGAATGTAAAGTTACAGGGAGAGGCATGGTTCGAAGTTGCCCGCGATCAGGCCAAACCCTTTATCATTGCTGCAGCCAATGTCAGGATCCGCGTGGTTGGCACCTCCTTTTTTGTTAATACCAGGAGCTGGAACAATGCCAGCGAGATCATCCTGCAAACGGGCAAGGTTAAGGTCTATTATGCCGACAAACCCGAAAAGATGGCATTCCTCCTCCCGGGCGACAGGGCCGAATTGCCCTCAGGCAGCTACGACATCAGCAAGACTTCAAACCAGGATCAGAACTTCCTCGCGTGGAAGACCCGGCACCTTGTTTTTTGCAATACCCCGTTGAACGAGGTTGCTGCCCTGCTTACAAGGGTTTATCATACAAGCATACGAATTTCCGGTGACCGGTTGAGCGAATGCAGGATTACCACTACCTTTGACAAACAATCACTGGAATCGGTCGTTAATGTACTCAAAGCCACACTTGACCTTCAAGTCCGGAACACCGGCGCAGGGATCGAAATATCCGGCCGTGGATGTAACTAGTCCCGGAAATCCTGCTCCATTGAGAGACCTGAAGTTCAAATACCAGGTCATTTTAATTCTCCTTCTTTTTTCGCTTCCTTTAAGTTCATTTTCCCAGGATCTTAACAAGAGGATTACCCTGAAGGTGAACAATGTGCCCATAACTGAACTCCTCCGGCAAATTACCCGGCTCGGATCGGTTGAATTCTCCTATAATCCGCAGGTTGCCGGCGTGAACCGGAACGTTTCAGTCGATGCAAGGCGAAAAACGATCAGGGAAATACTTGACGAGGCATTGCTCCCAAATGGAATCGGCTACCTGCAGGTGGAAAACCATATAGTTTTGAAACAGCGGGTGATGACCGGCAACGGGAAGGAACAGGGCCCCGGCCCCGGGGGGGCCAGGTTCACACTGAGCGGGTATCTCAAAGACAAGGCAACAGGCGAGGTGCTTATCGGGGCCAACATTTATGTAAAGGGTACTGCCGCAGGCGCCATGACGAATGGTTATGGTTTTTACTCCCTGACCCTTGGCGAAGGGAGCTATCCGATCGTCTTCTCCTATATGGGATACCGCGAGGTGAACCGCGACATCCTGATGAATGAAAATACGCACCTGACGGTTGAGATGGCTGAAAATAAACTCGAGATAAAGGAGGTGGAGATTGTTGCCGATAACCATGAGGCAGATGCGCGGAACCAGCAGATGAGCGACTTCCGGTTTTCCCAGAAAACACTTGCCCAGCTACCCGGTTTCGGGGGCGACCTCGATATTATCCGCGCCTTGCAGGCGGTCCCGGGAATCCAGACTTTCGGGGACGGCTCCTCGCTCTATTATGTGCGGGGAGGAAACAGTGATCAGAACCTGATGCTGATTGATGAGGTCCCGGTTTACAACCCTTCACACCTGTTTGGCTTTTTCTCGGCTTTTGCACCCGATGCCATCAATGATGTCCAGATTTACAAGGGAGATTTCCCGGCCCGGTTTGGTGGCCGGCTATCATCCGTTATTGACATTAAAGCCCGGGAAGGGAACATGAAGCACTTTGGGTTTTCCGGCAATGTGGGGCCCTATGCATCCAACGTTTCGGTTGAGGGGCCAATAGTAAGGGACAGGGGTTCTTTCTTCATCTCAGGACGAATTTCAACGCTCAACTGGATGAACAACATCAACGCGATAAATAAGACCTTTGACTTCCAGTTTTACGATGTCAATGCCAAATTCAATTTCAGGCTGAACGACAACAACCGTTTTTTCTTTACTTTCTACAGGGGGGAGGATGATTTTAACCGTAAAATGTCGCTGGAAAGCAGCTCTTTCGGAATTAACTGGAACAACCAGGCCGGGACATTCCGCTGGAACCATCTCTTCAGCAGCAGGATATTTTCCAATACAACCCTGAACTACAGCAAATACAACTATTCCCTGAACCTGCCACAGGAGCAGAACGGTTCGTGGAACTCGGCCATTTCGAATATAACCTTTAAAACAGATTTCACCTGGTATCTGAATCCCCGCAACACCTTGCGTTCCGGGGTTGAAGCCACCCTTCATAATTCAAACCCCGGGAATGTAAGTGTCTCAGGAAGCGATGCTGCAAACGTGGCACCGGTTGTGGCGCAATACCATGCCATGGAATATGTGCTCTATCTTTCAGGGGAACAGCAGATTGGACATAAAATCTCTCTCCGTTACGGGCTCAGGCTTCCCTTATGGCAGGATGTTGGTCCGACGAAGGTTTGCTATTTTGATGCCAACCACCAGGTCATCGATACCCTGAGTTATGGAAATTCAGTTGCCTATTCAACAACCTTCAGCCCCGAACCGCGGCTGAATCTCCAGTACCAGCTTAGCCCAGGATCAGCCCTCAAGGCCAGCTACAGCCGTACAACCCAATTCCTGCAGCTGCTTTCAAACTCAACCAGCCCCTTCACCTCCCTCGAGGTATGGGCTCCCTGCGGACCCAATATCCCGGCCCAGACCGCCGACCAGGTGGCCCTGGGCTATTTCACCGGGATTTTGAAATCAAAATTCACCTTTTCCGCCGAAGGGTATTACAAGTGGTTCCACAACCACCTTGACTACAGGGACCATGCAAACATGCTTTTCAATACCCTGATAGAGGGTGAGCTCCGCTTTGGCAAAGCATGGTCGTACGGGTTTGAGGTCATGCTGAGGAAAAAAACAGGAAACCTCACCGGCTGGATTGGCTATACCTGGTCGAGGGCTTTCATACAAACCCCCGGGGTTAACAACGGAAACACCTACCGGGCCAATTATGACAGGCCTCATAATATTTGTATTAATCTTTCCTATAGCCCCCGGAAACATTGGGCCTTTACCGCAAACTGGATATACCTTACCGGCGGAGCAATAACAACCCCGGTAGGCTTCTATTACAGCAACGGCTACTCTGTTCCCCTGTATGGCGATAAAAACAATGACAGGCTGCCCGATTATCACCGGCTTGATCTTTCGGTTTCCTATGCATTCAACAAACCGGGAAACCGCTTCCGCCACAGCCTGGCCCTTACCCTCTACAATGCGTACGGCCGGATGAACCCGTTTACGGTGAATTTTAACAAGATGATGAATGACAACGGCGATTTCGTTGTGCCGGCAAACCGGGGTGGCGCATCTGACCTGCTGCCGACTTCGGTTTCGGTGGCCGGCATCATCCCGTCGTTAAACTACCAATTCAATTTCTGATGAAAACAATCCTCTTTACCGGCATATTACTGGCACTTTCGGGTTGTGTAAAACAAACGGACTGGCCTGTAAAGGAGGCTGCGCCGCAGCGGATCATTGTCGATGCAATTCTGACCGATGAGGTTAAGGTACAACAGGTCAGGCTTACCTATTCAGTGTCGCAGCTGAACGGCGAGCCGCGGCCTGTAACCGGTGCAAGTGTAATCATCAGCAATGAGGATTCAACATGGAACCTGGCAGGAAGTACCTCCAGTCCCGGTACCTTCCTCACACCGGCCTATTTTTTTGCAAAGCCCGGGAAGAACTACACCCTGCTGATTTCCAGCGATAATAAAATTTATTCGGCAAAGGCATCAATGGTGCCGGGAGAATTTTTCCAGGAGCTGAGGTATACAAAGGACGGGGAGAAGAACCTGTATTACATTGATTGGGTTGCCAACCAGTTCGGCGTTGCCGGTGCGGCCATGTGGGAGCTGAAAATCGATTGGTCGATGGTGCCGGGATATACACACCTTGATTCACTTGCCAACCATGCAAGGCTGCTCTTTTACACGCTGCCAACCCTCGATGTAAGCGAGGTCTTTGCCCCGCAGATGGAGTCGGTTTATTTCCCTGCCGGGTCGGTCATTACCGAGCGGCGATATTCCCTGACCCCGGCCCATGCTGAGTACATCCGGGAATTACTCCTTGAAACAAACTGGACCGGCGGTTTGTTCAACGTGGCCTCGGCAAATGTCACAACCAACCTGAGCAATGGCGCACTTGGCTTCTTCGGGGTGTGTGCAGTGAATGAATTATCGGTAACGGTGGCAGCGGGGAAATAGGTTGAAATTGGCAGCTTTCGTGTAATTGAATGATTTTCCTGAATGGGTGGAAATAATGTTCCCGGGAAAAACATTTTTTTTTCAAATGCATCAGGGTATAATGAAACTCATGTGTATTATCTGCAAGAAACAGATATTTATTAATAACCAAACCTATAAAACTATGAAAACAAAAAGCCTCATCCGTTTTACAGCCCTGCTCATCGTAGTGACCGGGCTTGCCTTCACCGGTTGTAAAAAAGACAAAAACTCCGATTCCTCGACCGATACGAGCTCTTTGCAGAAGCTTGCAACTGATGAAAACCAGGTGCAGAACGCCTCTGATGAAGCCATCAATGATGTGAACGCCTTCCTTTCGGGCGGAAGCCTTAAATCGACCGAATCAGTTCCGTGCCATGCCACGGTTGACTCTACGAGTATCGTTAATGACACCATCACCTACCATATTACCTATAACGGGTTGAATTGCAGTGGTACAAGGCTGAGGACAGGCCAGGTTGAAATTAAGAAAAAAGTTGGCACTCACTGGTACCAGGCGGGCGCTACCGTAATTGTAAAACACATTAATTTTACCATTACAAAGGTGGCTACAGGGAAAACCATCACCCTGAACGGAACAAAAACACACCAGAACGTAACCGGGGGCCTGCTCTGGCAACTCGGCAACGGCGTGACATCCATCGTCCACAAGACATGGGGACTGGAAACTGTTACATTTACCGACAATACCACCCGTATCTGGAACATAGCCCGTCAGAAAACCTACACCGGAACTGCAGGCCAGTATATCCTGACCCTTGATGGATTCGGAAGCGCTGGATCATACAGTAACCTCGTAGTTTGGGGCACCAACCGCCAGGGCGAAGATTTCTTTACCCAGATAGCACAATCAATCGTGCTTCGCCAGGCATGCGACTGGGATCCCTGTTCAGGAATTAAGATCCACCAGATCCCATCAGATTCGAAAAGTGCTACACTGACCTTTGGATACGACAGCAACAACCAGCCGGTAACCGGTTCGGAGTGCCCGTCGAAATATAAACTTGACTGGCAGAAGAACAACCATTCGGGAACGGTTTATCTTCCCTTACCATAATAGGTTTGCAGTTTTTCGGTTACTGCCCTGTTAAAAAAGAAAGCCGCCCGTATCTTACGGAGCGGCTTTCCCATTTCAACAAGCCGGTAAATCAATCGAAACACCCGATATACCTCGAAATAACCATCCGTTGAATTTCGGAGGTACCTTCGCCAATTTGCAGGAGGCGTTGGTCGCGGTAAAAACGTTCGATGTCATAATCTTTCATCAGGCCATAACCGCCATGGAGCTGTACGGCTTCATCGGCCACCTCCCGGGCAATTTCAGAACAATAAAGTTTGGCCATGGCAGCCTCTTTGGCGTAGGGCAGGTTGTTCGATT
>JBAXFZ010000015.1:0-22093 GCA_037139685.1 Bacteroidota bacterium | reverse complement strand
CCCAAGTCGAAATTTTTGTTGAAGAAAAAGTTTCTAATGAATTAATCAGGATTATCGAACCTCATCCACTAACTTATTTGAAATGAAGTTTTAATTCATGATAACCGGCTGACTGTTAGAGAACCTGGAGTAAATTTACAAATTATTTTAAAAAAAAGAATTTTTATCAAAATATTTTGAAAACGCAATGTCTATAGAGGCCGGAGGCAAAACCTTTTCTACAATCATCTCACCCCTTCGGGGTTTGATTGCGGAAATAACCATTTCACCTATAATCATTTCACCCCTTCGGGGTTTGATTGCGGAAATAACCATTTTACTATAATCATTTCACCCCTTCGGGGTTCAATTGGGCTTATGATCTGTGTATTATTCCCATAAAAATCTTAGGGGCTATAATGTTTTCGCTTTGACTGGTCAGAATCAATAAAACCTTATATTTGTGTAACAAACAAATCCAGGAAATTCTGTTTTAATTTTAAACTCCAGCCATGAAACGACCTCTATCATTCTGTTTGTTGCTGCTGGCCCTCCTGCCCGGATTGGGCCGTGGCGGCACGATCACACTTACCTTTACAGGCAGGAACGCAGCAACCGGCAACAGCCTGCCCCTCGAGAGTGTCTATATCCAGAACACCGCCCTCGGCTGTGATACAATCATCTATGGCACCTCACCCACCTTCCTTTTAAAAGTATCGACCGGGATTGGGGAACAGTGGCTGGCGGGATCTTCCCCGTTTGTGATCATGACCCCGGCACCAAATCCCTTCAACGGCAGCACGGTGGTAAGGGTGCAGGTTGGCCGGGCCGGGCCATTCCGGCTCTCTGTCAGCAATGGCTGCGGGAAGGTGATCTCCACCTTTAGCGGCGAGCTCCAACCCGGGATGCACAAATTTGCCATAGAGGCATCGGCCGGGGGTTTCCTTATTCTTACTGCATCGAACGGCCAGGCAACCAGGTCGGTCAAACTGATCAATACCGGCGGAGGCGCCCGGGACCGGATCACCCGCGAGGGGTCCGATCCGGCCGGGCTGAAATCAGCCGCCGCCGCAACCGCTTTTACCTTCCGCACCGGCGACCTGCTGCTCTGCAAATCGATCAAAAGCGGCTATTTTGACAATATCCTCACCGACAGCCCGACGGGGAACACGGTATATACCTTTCAGCTGCAGGCGGGAACCGGGGTCATTGCCCATTTCACATACCAACAGGATGCCGTTGATTTTAAAAAGGTAACCTTTACCAATACCTCCCAGAACGGTACTTCCTATCTCTGGAATTTCGGCGACAACTCCCCCCTGTCGAACGAGGTGAATCCCGTTCATACCTATCCAGCAGCGGGTTCCTACACGGTTAACCTCGTTGCCACGTCGTCTGCGGGGGTTTCGGACACCTATCCGGTTTACATAAGTGTCGCCGAAACGGACCTGATGATGGTCAAACTCGCCGGGGATGGTTCGAAGACATGGAAGCTGCTGCGCCGCACCAATACCGGGTGCTACCCGCTCGAGGTGGGGCCGTGGGACCACAGCCTTATCTGGTGGGCCATGGGTTATAACAACGATGAACTGGCCAACCGTCCCTGCATGCTGAACGATGAGTGGACCTTCAGCCGCGACGGCACACTGGTTTTTGATGCCAAAGGCGATTACTGGGCCGAGGGCGGCGTTTTCAGCCCCGACAACATCTGCGCCTCCACCACGTGGATGACGGGCCCGTTCGGCGAAGACCTGTCGGCCTGGGGCAGCGGCACCCATAGTTTCACCCTTAAGAGCGGCACCAGCCCCACCCTCACAGCCAAAGGGCACGGCGCTTATGTCGGATTCTACAAACTGGGCAACGGGGCCGAAACCAAGATTCCCCTTGATTCGGTCAGGTACAACATCATCAGCCTTTTTGACGGCAGTGTGGATACACTTATCATAGAGGGGCACGACCAGTGGGATCTTACCGACGGCGGCTACTGGCGGTTCGTGCTGATGCACTATGACGATCCTTCGCAGGAGCCACCTATCCCCGGGTACAAACCCGTGGCAAATTTCACCTACAGCCTCGGCGGGATGACGCTAACCCTGACCAACACCACCACAGGCGGGTTATTTTATTTGTGGGACTTCGGCGACGGGATTACCTCCACCGAACAAAACCCTGTGCACACTTACGCAACCGAGGGGGTTTTCACTATAGTGCTGACGGCTACAAACCCCAACGGATCATCAACCACCTCCGTCATGCTCATGGTCTCCACAACAGCCATCACCAACGCGCTGCTCCAGGGAGGGGCTTGGAAAATCAGGGTTGACGACAACTCCGTGTTTGTCGGTTCGGGGCTTGGGAAGAACGACTGGTGGGTCCTGCCAAAATCATTTATGACTGCCGGCACCGGTTCGGACGACTGGACCTGTTTCCCCGACGACGAATACACCTTCGGCCCCGGAAACACCTATACCTACCAGACGATGGGCAGCGCACGAAATGACGGCTATTTCGGCTCCCCCAACGGATGTTATACCGACACCCAGATTGCGGCAAGCGGAAACGGGGCGGCCTTCGGCAGCGGAACCCATTCCTATGCCTTCACCCCTGCCTCCGGAACAAACCGGGCTGTCATCACCCTTACCAACGGACCGGCACGTGCGGCTTTTATCGGTTTTTACAAGGGATATTACGGCGGTGAGAATGCCAACAGTTTAGACCCTCCGAACGGTGGGCTGCCGACCAACAAATACGAGGTGATCGGATACGCCAATTCAGGCACCAGGGAGTACCTTTTTGTATCGGTCGACATCTCCAGCGCCCACGACGGGAGTGCCGCATGGTCGGCGATCCTGGAACGCTAAAACAGCCTGCCATGAATGAACAGCAAATCATCGGAAAAACCGTTGACTTTGTCAGGGACGAGCTCATCCATGCCGAGGGGGGGCACGACTGGTGGCACATCGAGCGGGTATGGAACAATGCCCGTACCATCGCGCAAAGCGAACCGGCCGACCTATTCATCGTCGAGCTCGGGGCGCTGCTGCACGACATCGCCGACCACAAGTTTACCGGCGGGGATGAATCGGTTGGCGTCGGGAAGGCCCGGTCGTTCCTGGAAAGCCTGGGGACAGGTGAATGGGTGACAGCCCACGTGGTGAACATCATGACCCATATCTCCTTCAAGGGGGGAAACTTCTCGCAGGAGTTTTCCTCCCCTGAACTGGCAGTGGTGCAGGATGCCGACCGGCTGGATGCCATCGGCGCCATCGGGATTGCGCGTGCCTTCAACTACGGCGGTTTCAGGGGACGGGAGATGTACAACCCGGCTGTCAAGCCTGCCTCCGGTATGACCCCGGGGCAGTACCACAACAGCACCGCCCCCACCATCAACCACTTCTATGAAAAGCTGCTGCTGCTGAAGGACCGGATGAATACCGCAACCGGCCGGCGGATGGCCGAAGAGCGCCACCGCTTCATGGAGCTCTACCTGGAACATTTCTACAGGGAGTGGGATGGCGGCTAAGCCGCCCGGTTAACCGTGTCTTTCAACCGGATCCCGGGAGCTCCTTCCCAGGCAGAAATATTGTTATAATGGCACCATCTTTGTTATTTAACAACTGCAAATTTCCCTGCCATGAAACGTTCTTTTTGTTGGTTCATTTTTCTTATCCCCATGATGCTCAACGCAGGCACCCCCGATAAAACGGCCGAAGGCAACAACCGGTTCGCCTTCGGTCTTTTTCATGAGCTCACCGGAAACCCGGGGCAAACCATCCTCTTTTCCCCCTTCAGTATCTCAACGGCACTGGCCATGACTTACGGCGGGGCACGCGATGAAACCGCCCGGCAGATGAGCGTGGCCATGAATTTCAGCCGCGGGGAGGATTTTCATTCCTCCTTCAGGAAAATGATCAGCCGGATAAACGAGGGGACGGAGGGAAATGTCAGGCTCGATATGGCCAACGGGCTATGGGCGCAGCGTGATTTCAGCTTTCTCCCCTCCTATTTCGACCAGGTAAAATCGGATTATCATGCAGAATTAAGGAATGTTGATTTCACCGATCCTGCCGAACGGAAAAAGTGCATGGCGGAGATCAACGGGTGGGTGGAGCATGCAACGAATAACAGGATCAGGGATCTCCTCAGCCCGGGCGATCTTAACCCCTTCACCCGGCTGGTACTGGTCAACGCCATCTATTTCCTGGGGGATTGGGACGAGCCCTTCGCCAAGGAGTCGACCTCACCGAAGGACTTTTTTCCTGAAGCGGGCACACGCGTAAGGGTCCCCTTCATGAACCGCCACGGACGGTACGGCTACTGCGAAGATGCCGGCATCCGGGTGATCGAAATCCCCTACCGCGGCAACAGCGCCTCGATGGTTATTTTCCTGCCCGATTCGGTGAACGGCACAGCAGGCTTTGAGCAGTCGTTTGATTTTGACCGCTACCTGGCGCTTACCGCCCTGCTGCAGCCGGCCGAAGTCCGCCTGTCCCTGCCGAAATTCAGGGCCACCTCTAAAACCCGGCTCAAAGACACCCTGTCGAAGATGGGGATGCCGATTGCCTTCTCAACCGACCTTGCCGATTTTTCGGGTATGACCGGGAAGCCCAACCTTTGCATCAGCGAAGTGATCCACCAGGCCTTTATCGAAGCTGACGAAAAGGGAACCGAGGCTGCCGCCGCCACCGCCGTTGTCATGCGTACAATGGCAGCCAGGCCATCGCCCGACATGAAGGTTTTCAATGCCTACCATCCCTTTATCTTCTGCATCAAAGACAATGCAACCGGGACCATCCTGTTCATGGGAAAGATCATGGATCCCTCCGTGGCAAAATAGTTCGTTTAAACAGGGTGAGTCAAGAAACAGAAGGAATCCGGTTCATCGGCTTTTTTGACCGCCAAGTCCACCCAGGGCGCTTAGAATCACTAAGGAGCGGTTTCAGTTAATTGTTGGCGGCACCGCTATCGATCCAGCAAACCACGCTGTTTTTCTGGGCGGTGGTCATTGAACTTCCCTGCGGCATAGATCCGCCCACGATTGAACTCCTGACGGAGGCCTTATCCCCCGAAATTCCCGAATAGGTTGAATACTTTGAATGGCATCCAGCGCAGGAGCTTTTCATAAGCGGTAAAACCGTGGCGCTGAATGTTGGCGCATTGCCTGTACACTCGGGCGTATAGGCCGGGGATGTCGTGCTCTTCTTGCAGGCAACCACGGCCGTACAAACAAGGAATGCGAAAATTGCTTTTCTCAACATGGTGGAGTGGGTTTTAGTTTAATGGAATATGAACGCGGTAAATTGAACAATTATTACCGCGTGGCTGAAGAATGGCCTGATTCCATGGTTGAGCCTGACTTTTGGAAATTATATCATGACACCGGTATAATGATGCTGAAGAATAAATATTCCAGGAATTGTTTACTAGTATATTAAAGTGCTGTTATGTTTTTTTATGCACATTTGTCTTTGGAATTAATTTTTGGATTATTTTTACTGTTTGAGAATTTAATTTTCAGGTTGGAAATACAGAATAGGTAAGGGTATTTGCGTTCTACAAACACAACTCGGCAACCCAATTATTCTAAATGGAAAACAAAGATTTCTTAAGTTTGTTCCTGTCCGGGCTTTCCTTAATTATTTCAACCTTGGTTCTGATCAGACAAATCTCTTTTGCAAAAAAATCAAATCAGTTACAGGTTGCCATCGATGTTCTACGGGAATACAGGAACATTGAATTTAAAAATAAAGTAAAAATTATTTTTGAGAACATTGACAGTCACGATACAGCCCATAGAGCATTTGATGATTACCCGGCTGATATTTGTAATGCGCTTAGATCCGTTTCCAATTTTTTTGACAACATCGGATTACTAATTTTCCACAAATTAGTCGACAAAGAGATCATCATTGGATTCATGGGCGAAAATGCACTAACCGTTTGGGATAAAATATCTCCCTTGATTTTGAATATCCGGGATAAATCAGGGATGGATTATCAATGTTATTATGAACATTTTGTTTGTTTAGTTCAGGAAAAAGATCCGGATTTAGTAAGAAAAGGATTAAAAAAAACAAAAAGGCAGCTAAGAAAAAAGTCACCTCGGAGACCATCGCGGAAGGACCGTCTGCTGTAAAAAGACACACAGGGCCTTCTTGCCTATTTTTACCCGACTGTCTGAATGTCGGGTTAACATGAATAAAAAACCTGTAACGGCCCAGTTTATGATATCAATTGACCAGTTAGAAAAACTTACAAGCATTGTTTCTCATTTTACAATAATATTTGCCATGATAGGACTTATCGTGCAGGTAAGGCAAAACTGGTTTTCCAACAAATTAGCACAAAAAGACAGGTTTGTTTCAAATACCTCAAAGTATTATAAAATACAAGAGTTACTATTGTCGACAAGTAAATTATCAAAGCTTAATATTAACATCTATAAAAAAGAACTTGCGGATAACACCAACTTATCCGAAACATTCAACGAGGAATTAGCCCTATGTGGCATGATGTTCCAGCTTATGGAAGATGTCTGGCTGATGCATGATTTTAAAACAAAGAATAACAGCAAACTCTATTCCGGATGGAATAATTTATTTCAGGATTGGATCAATACCGATGAAATATTTGAAAAATGGACTATTTTAAAACACCATTTTAGTCACGATTTCATTGATTTTGTTGAAAAAGGGTATGTCAGGAAAAGAAATTGATTCTTTAAAACGACCATTTACAATAAATTGGTTACCGCAGCGCTCCTTTGATTTTATTCGCTGTGATACAACTCCTGAACAGGGTGTGATTTTCAGAATAGCAATTTATCTGGATTAAACAGGTATTTGCAGCCGGGATATCCTGCAACGGATTAATGATAACCAATTTAAGGGTATCTGCACCTATAACACATGAATTCCGATCGCTTCAGGTATAAATCCGGGAACATATGACCGGCACATAGCCAAAAAAGTTATTCTTTTAAAGCAATGGAGACCGGAGACCATTATAAAAACGGGGCGTAACTGAAAAGCCAAACGAGTAAGGAATTTTTAAATAAAACAAAATGAAGACACTTGTATCAGGTTTATTGTTTTCTGCCAGAAATTGATTCAATATCTAAATCGAATATAATGAAAAGAAAATTCCAATATCTAAGTAAATTGTGCAACAGTCACAAAGGAATAATTGAATTAATGATCCTGGTTGTTGCAATTATTTCAATAATACCGTTAAGAACTGAAATATCAGATTATCTTCTAAATTTTATTATTAAATGCATAATATTTCAAATATCCATACCTGTTTATGTAATTTTGATACTGGCAATAACATTCATTTTCTATTTCATCAGGATTAAGCAAAAATATAATAATGTTAAAATAGGATTTCAATTTTTAATCGGGACCTGGCATAACGAGTATCAAAGCCAGGGACGGAAAGGGTATGAAATATGTGAAATCAAAGATGACGGCAAGTATTTAATAGATGGTCAGCATTATTTTGATATAATAGATTTTAATTACAATGCAAGGAAAAATCAAATTACCTTTACTAAAAAAGCTGTAAGGGAAAATGACAATAGAAAACTAAAAAATATAATGAATATTGAAAATAATTTTTTACTAACAGGGACAGAAGAAGATGTTGATAGAAATTTTATTACAAAATATACTAAAATAAATTAATTTTATAATCTTCATACCTGCCTAACCAAGCTTGCACACCCGATAGCACAAGCGTCAGTAAGGCTTAGCTAGCGTTCACCTTCAAGGAGGTTGAAAGAAATTCGTCACCAAACAAAATTCCATAAATGCCAATTAATGTTTAATTGTGCTGATGGAGAAGAAATAAAATCAAAGTTTTAAATTTTTCCTTGACCATATATATGAAATATTTTAAAATAACAGCATTCCTGCTCGTTTTACTTCCTGTTATTTATACCGGCTCATCATTGTCTGCTCAGAATGCCGGGGATGCCAAAAAGCCACAAACACTAAGTGAACTCAGCGAATCGATTCAAAAAGTATTAAAGGACACCAGGACACCGGGTGCAGGAGTGGTTATGCTGTCGGGCGATGAAACGATTATGCTCCAGGGTTTTGGGAAGGCCGACATTGAAAAAAACATCGATGCAACCGAAAATACTATTTTCCGGCTCGGGTCAATTTCGAAGACGCTTGTAGCCCTGGCCATCTTAAAACTGCAGGAGGAGGGGCGAATAAATCTTAAAGATAAAATAAGAGATATCATTCCGGAAATCAAATTCAACAATCCCTGGGAGGATAAATATCCGGTCAGGATTGAGAATTTACTTGAGCACACTTCAGGCTGGAAATACTGGAGTATGGCCGAACTTGGCAGCGATGATCCAAAACCAAAAACACTGAAAGAGGCCCTTGATTTTTATCCTAAATCCCGGACATCCCTGTTTGTCCCGGGAACCAGGATTATGGAAAGCAATGTGGGGATAGCTGTTGCAGCCTATATTGTAGAAAAAATATCGGGGACCACCTTTGAAAATTTTATGGAGATAAATTTTTTCAAACCTATGGGGATTGAAACAATGTCGTTTCTTCAAACGGAACAATACAAAAAATCAGGGGCTGCCCTGTATGAAAACAACATCAAATTAAATTACTTTAATATCCTTTACCGGCCTGCAGCAGCGCTCAACAGTTCGCCGGCAGATATGGCGAAATTCCTGGGATTTTTTATTAAAAGGGGCAAAATAAACAACATTCAACTGCTTACCGATTCATCATTATGCCGGATGGAAAGAACCGGCAGCCTTGCAAATAACATATCAAAACTTGAGTTTTGCCGCTGTAATGGTTTATCCAATGAAGGTTTCTTGTTTAACGGGTTTATGTATCACGGTTATTCAGGGAGTCTTCCGGGTGGCTATTCCAATTTTGGATATATTATTGAAAATAAGCTGGCTTATGCCGTTATGATCAACAATGGCGATGATGAACCTTTGTCCGAAATAGTCAATTTAATAAAAAACTACCAGACAAAGGATTTGAAACAAAAACCGGTTGAAACTGACATTAAAAAGTATAAAATTGATATGGATCCGTCGGGATATTACACATGTATTATTCCCAAATCAGATCCAACCAAAGCGATGGAACTTATTAAACATCTTCACAAAGTGTGGTTGAAGAACGATACCGTATATATAAAGCGCCTCCTGGAGGGAAATTCAACCACCCGGTTTATTTATTCGGGCCATAATGAATTCAGATCGGCTGAAACAAATCAATTTGGGTTTGCCGTGATAAGCGATCCGTTGGCAGGCAATATGATCGGGCTTAATTTAAAAAAGATTTCACCCTTGCGGGCTTACACCCTGTTTTCAATATTTTATCTATTTTTTATTGTATTTTTCAGTTCAATTGTTTTTGGACTTTCGTCCATATTTGTATATCTGTTTGGGAAAAAGAAAAATAAAATTGCCTTGTTAATCAGTATATTGCCAATAATTACATATTCATTCGTTTTAGTGATTGCAGTTTTGTTAACATTAACGATTCATAACAGGTACGACCTGTTTCAGGTAATCGGCACGATGAACCCGGTTTCAGTGCTGATTTTAATTTGCAGCATCTGTTATGCCCTGTCTGCAATGTGGGCGTTGTACTATATCATCAGAAAATACCGGGAAAAAATGTCCAAAGTTTTCTATTTTCATTCCGCATTAGCTGCAATATTTAACATAATTTTTATGCTTTACTTTTTAAGTAACGGGCTGATTGGAATTCCAACATGGATTTAATTTTCAGAAGTGCGAATATTAATAAGAAATAATGCCGTCATGAAAAAAAGATTGTATATAACCTTTCTGATTGGAATTTTCTGCATAATATCATTTTTATCCTTTTCCCAACCCGGAAAGATTGACATTAAATTTATCGGGAACTGCGGATTTTTCATGACCGACGGGAAGGTCAACCTGTACGTTGACTTCCCCTATAAACCGGGGGCTTACGGTTATATGACCTATGATGTCAAATTGCTGGACAGCGTCCCGGATCATTCCATCTTCCTGTTTACACACGGCCATGCCGACCATTACAACAAAAAGCTGTTTAAGCTGACCCGCCAGAAACTATATGGTCCCTGGCCTGTCAGGCTTTTCCTGTCAGGCAGGCGAAAATACAAACTGAAGGAGCTTAATGCCTCCATTCCGGGTTTTTCCGTAACGGAATTTAAGACCAGCCACCGTTTTTCACTGAAACACTGCTCCTACCTGATTGTATGGAACGGCAAACGAATTTTTATTTCGGGAGATACGGGATCAACTGACACCGTTGGCAATATGAAGAACCTGGATATGGTCATCGCTCCTTCGTGGCTGATCATAAACGCCCATGACAGCAACCTGAAAATTGACACTAAAAAAATAATTCTTTGTCATCACAGGAGTGGGGAAATTATTAACAACCATTCTGAAAAGATAATCGTTCCCCGGCAAAACCAGGTGATTGAATTGAAATGATGAGAAATAATGGAAAGTGATCTGCCAAAAGAAGTTTCGGACTCTGTTGTAAAGAACTTTGCCGGTTTTAAAATTACAGACTGAAAAAGTCTGTCCATTATGGATAGGCTTTTTCATTATAAAAGAGGCAGATGAACCATCGATTTGTCAAGTTTATTTGCTTTTTTCTGCAACCACACTGACAAGAAAAAAACACATGAAGCAATCTGGAACTTCCTGCCTGGGGTACGGTGACAGATTGGGTAATGGCTTATTGAAGAAAAAGGAGCTTGGCTATTTGCCGAGATACTTTACCAACAATTCCATCAACAATTTACTGCTTATAGGCTTGGAAATATAATCATTACAACCGGCATCAATCGCTTTTTCCCTATCCCCGATAAGACCATAGGCGGTTTGTGCTATGATGACCACATTCCTATTATGCTGCCGGATTTGCCGTGTAGCTTCAAATCCATCCATTACCGGCATTTTCATATCCATCATTATAAGTTCAAGGTCGGTGTTATCACGGTAAATCTCAATAGCTTCAAGACCGTTTTGTGCTGTAAGTATCTCTTCTGAATACTTCTTGAGAAGAATCGAAATAAACATTGCTGAAGATTCATCATCATCAACAATTAAAACTTTAATCTTTTTTCGAGGATCTGCTGCCTTAGAAGCAGTAATATTATTCTTTTGGTATGCGATACCATCATAAACAGGATTGAATGGCAGCGTCAGGAAGAATGTTGACCCGACTCCTACTTCACTTTGCACACTAATCTTGCCTCCAAGCATTTCAGCATAAGCCCTGGAAATGGATAACCCTAACCCAGCACCCTGGTATGCCTTTGAATCTGAGATATCAGCCTGCACAAAACGGTCAAATATGGCCTGTTGCCTGTTTTGGGGGATACCAATGCCTGTATCTTTTACATAGAACTCCAATAGTGAAGACGCACTTCCCGTTTTTAAACTATATCCAAATGCAACAGTTCCTTTTTCGGTATATTTAAGTGCATTTTTTACAAGATGAACTAATATGGAAAATATTTTTGCCCTGTCAGTCAAAATAACCGATTCTTCATCTGACAGCAGAGTGACAAATAAAAATTCAATACCTTTTTTTTGGCTTTCAGGTAAGAATAATGAATGAATGTTTTTAATTTGCGCGTTAATATTTGTTTCCGAAATTGAAATTTTCATCTGACCGGATTCAATTTTCGAGATGTCAACGATGTCGTTAATAATATTTAGCATCCGATCACTGCTTTTCTTAATAATCTCGTTGTATTTGCATTGTTCATCACCCGTCAGGCCAGGTAGCTTAAGCAGTTCAGCAAAACCAAGTATGCCATTCATGGGGGTACGGATTTCGTGGCTTATATTTAAAAGGAAGGCTGTTTTTAAACGATCACTTTCTTCAGCTTTCTCCTTTGCAACCAGAAGGTCTGATTCGAGTTTTTTATTTTCCGAAATATCTTTTTTAATGGCCAGGAAGTGTATTACTTCGCCGTTATCATCGAGAATTGGAGAGATGGTTGCTGATTCCCAATACAATTCACCGTTTTTCTTTTTATTATGAAACTCCCCCACCCATTCATTTCCAGATAAGATTGTATTCCAAAGAAGTGAATATTCTTCCTGAGGTTTTTCTCCTGAACTAAATATTCGTGGATTTTTCCCAATAAGATCGTCATTTGAGTAACCAGTTAAGGTTAGCGTGTTTGGATTAGCATATTCAATTTTACCATCGATATTGGTAATTACTATTGAGTTTGGACTTTGTTCAACAGCGCGCGATAGTTTATGAAGTTCATTTTCTGCATGCCTGCGTTTGGTTATATCGTTAACCATAACGTGCCTGGCTTTCCTATTGTTAAATTCAAGCAAATGGGAAATAATTTCAACAATGATTATTTCCCCGTTTTTTTTCACATGACGCCATTCGCCAGATGTATAGGATTCATCTCGTGACTGTTCTATATTATTTAGCAATTCATCTAAATCTTCAACCGGGCGAATATCTCTAATGGTCATCGAAAAAAAATCTTCTTTAGAATAGCCGTAATGATTTATGGCTGCGTCATTTATTTCCAGAAAAGCGAGTGTTTCGAGGTCGTAAATCCACATGGGTTGAGGATTATTGGCAAACATATACCTGTACTTTTCTTCGCTTTCAGCCAGAGCAGTTTGCTTTTTTAACAGCTCCTGGTGCTGATGGGAGTTTAAAATCATTGAAGGCAGCCGGAAAAGGTAGTTGTCGCGTTTTACCAGGTATTCATTGACTCCGAGTTTAAGCGCCTGGATGGCCACATTTTCGTTTCCGTGGCCAGTAACTAAAATTATAGGAATAGAAAGCTTTCGTTCCTGCCTGATAATTTTGGTAAACTCAAGTGCATTTAATCCGGGCAGACGATAATCCACAAGGATTACCTGGAACCTGCATTCTTCAGCTTCACTTTGCGGTAATTGTTGCAGTGCAAGCTCGGCTGTGGATAAAGCTGTTATCCGAATTTTCGATGCATTCTGACTCAGATATCTGACAGTAAGGTCAACGTCAGCAGAATGATGCTCAACATACAGAACATCGATAATTTCTGACATCAAAAGTTTATTTTGCTTATGATTTCTGATCGTAAAATCAATAACCCCGGGTAATTTTAACAGGTAATCTTCGCGTTTAACAATATAGTCGTCGGCACCGGATTTTAAGGCAACAGCTGCCATTTCTTCATTGCCTGAACCGGTGAGGAACACCACAGGCATATCAGAGCCTGATTGCCTGATCTCCATGAGCATTTCCAAACCTGTACCATCCGGGAGTTTCATATCCAGGATGGCAATATCGAACTGCAAATTCTTTAGCAGAATTTCTTTGGCTTGTTTCAGGGATTGCGCTACAACTATATTGCAATTGACAATTGAACTTGTCAGGCCTCTTCTGGTTAAATCAGCATCGGTGTCGCTGTCTTCCAATAGTAAAATGTTCATAATAGGTAATTTATAATTTTCCAGTCCTATGTTGTGTCCTATACCGGCTTGTTTAAAACGGTCCAGTACAACTCAATTTGTTTTGCGACATCAATAAATTTCTCATAATCAACAGGCTTCATAATGTAAGAGTTTGCACCTAATGCATAGGCTGATTTTACATCGGATGATTCTGCAGAGGTGGTTAGTATTACTATTGGAATGGTTTTATATACAGCATGAGACTTAATAGTTTTAAGCACTTCCAAACCATTCACCTTTGGCAATTTCAAATCAAGTAAAATAACAACAGGTAAGGGCTCTCCATTTTCCCATTTTGTTATAAATTCCAGCGCTTCCTCACCATCCCTTGCAATTTGTATGGGATTGGTAAGTTTTTGTGAAGCGAATGCACGCACGGTAAGATCAAGGTCAAGTGGATTATCCTCAACCAGCAGAATTGGATGGTTTGTGTAAGTCGTTAACATGGGGGTGCGTTTTTAGGTATTTCTAAATAAAATGATGAACCTTGCCCAGGTATGCCGGTAGCCCAAGCCTTTCCCTGCATTCTTTGCATGGCTTTGTTAACCATCGCCAGACCTATTCCGGTACCTGGATAATCTTCGGGTCTTTGCAGCCTTTGGAAAATTTCGAAAATCCGTTCACTGTATTTCATATCGAAACCAATACCATTGTCGGCAACCCGGATTATCCAGGACGTTGTATTTTCTTCAACCTCAATTTCGATTGCCGGATGGGCAGTACCTGCCGAAAATTTAATTGCATTTTCGATCAGGTTGCGTAAAGCGATCGTCAGTCCTTTTTCATCAGCCACCAATTCAATATCAGGAATGTTTGCTTTGAGGGTAAAATTACCTGTCTCCAATTCATTTTTATAAATTAAAGTTATGGAAGCCATCAGTTCGCTGATGTTTATTTTTTCATTTCTGAATTGGCTGCGCTCGAGTCGTGAATATTCCAGCAGGTCTTCAATGAGCTGGTTCATTTGCCGGGTGGATTTCCTGATAGTTGAAACAAAACTTTTTGCTTCATCAGGAAGTGCGTCAGTATATAAATCAATTAACAATTTGCTGTATCCATCTATTCCGCGCAGCGGGGCTTTAAGGTCGTGTGAAACAGAATAGGTAAAGGTTTCCAATTCTTTGTTTACGGCTTCGAGTTGAGAAGTGCGTTCAATCACGCGTTGTTCGAGTTCTTCATTTAGTTTTTTAATTTTTTCTTCAGACTTTTTTTGTTCAGTAATATCAATTACAAGTCCGGCTGCTTTCAAAGGTTTTCCAACAGCGTCTTTTTTAACAACCGCACCAATGTCGTAAAACCATTTATATGCCCCAGATTTGGTTAATATCCGATATTCAATTTCATATTTATCGGCCAATCCATCCATATGCCTCTTCATGGCTTTCATGGCCTTACCAGAATCTCCAGGATGAACCAGAGCCATAAAATCCTTATAATGGCTGAATGTTTCGGCAGGATAGCCAAGCATTTCTGATTTATGCTTATCGAAAATCACATTCCCGGTGATAATATCCATTTCCCACCAGGCCATATTTGCCGATTGCATAGCCAGTTCGAGTCTTGAATTATTTTCACGTAAAGCCTCCTCCGACATCTTTCGTTCACTGATATCACGTGCCACTCCAAACAATCCAACCGGATTACCACCTTTATCCAGTATCGGGCCTTTGGTAGTAAGAAAGGTATTAATGTTGCCTTCAGCAGTTGTTACATACTCTTCGTAAGTTGCTATTTTGCCTTCCGCAATAACCTTCTGATCACCAAACATAACAACGGCGGCTTCTTCGGCAGGCAAAAGGATAGTATCATCTTTACCAAGAACTTCTTCAAACTTCTTCCCGGTGATGAATTCGGCAGCATGATTGAATATGAGATATTTACCATCAGTATCTTTCACATAAATTGCATCGGTGGTTCCATCAATTATCGATTGCAGAAGTTCCCTGTTCTTTTCCAGCTCTTCTTCCGCCTGCCTGCGTTCTATTTCATTTTCAATATATTCAAGTGCAAAGGAGATATCAATTGCCAATTCATTAAGCAGTTTAATTTCGGCTTCATTAAAATAATCGGTCTTATCCGAGTACATTGTATATGCGCCAATAGTTTTACCCGATACGATGATGGGAAAAGTTATTGAAGACCGGAATCCTGATTTCAAAGCGCTTTGCCGCCAGGGGATCATTTTGTCATCGGTTTCAATATCATTGGAAAAATCGATTTTGCCTGTTTTAATTGCTATTCCTGTGGGACCGGAGCTACGTTGTTTATTCTTCAGGTCGATGTTAATATCATTTAAATATCCCTCTGTTTTTCCGGCCGATGCCACCACTTCAACCTTGTTGGTTGTCGGATTAACTATTCCTATCCATGTCAGCAGGAATCCTCCATCTTCAACGGCTATGCGGCATACTTCATTAAAAAGCAACTGCTTGTCATGGGTGCGAACGATGGTTTCATTGATGTTGCTCAGAACAGTATAAACACGGTTTAAGTTTTTAATGCGTTCTTCTGCCTTTATCCGTTCGCTGATGTCACGGATGATCATACTCGTTTTTTCCTGACCATTTTTATCAGTAAAAACTGAAGAAGTAAGCTCGGTAGGAAATTTTGATCCATCTTTCTTTATCATTGTCAGCGTCCCCAGTACCTTGCCTTTTTTTTCTCTTTCTTCGCTCAATAAAGGCAGGCGAGGATCGGAAATATCAATCAGTTCATCTCTTTCCAGTGCGTAAAGCTCTTCTTCTGTTCTTTGGAACATCTTGCAGGCAGCCGGGTTTGCAGCAAATATTGAACCATCAGGTGAGGTCAGCAGAATAGCATCCAAGCTATTTTCGAAAATCAGCTGGTGACGTTCTTCACTTTCAGTGATGGTCTTCAGCGACTCCAATAATTCCAGTTTCTGAGATGTTGTTTCACTTATAAGCCGGATCATGTCAAGCAGAAAGTCCATGGCTTCCAGAACTTTTACTTCAGAGATAACAGGTACTTCCCCGAGAGCTTTGAGATAGTTGATTTCATCGAATCCATAAATTCTTGCCTGCTCCTTAAAAAAGGAAACATCGGGCTTTTCTATAAAGAATTGTCCGGAAAACAGGTTGGCGATATGCTCCCCTTTAATAACTATGGGTGCCGCAACGTCAATCAATCCATTTAAACATTTGCAGAAATGATATTTTTCGCCAGTGGCTGATTTCCCGGCTAAAACCGTATCACTAATGGTACATTTTGTTGAAGTTTCGGGATTTACACGATGAAATTCAGTGCAGATTTGCCTCCATCCTGATTTAGATAACACCTTACCTTCCAGGTCCAGAATAGCCGTAACAAATCCTGTAGATTTGCTGAAGCCTTCAAGCAGGGTATCTGTTTTTTCAAAATCGATTAAATCAAAAATAGCAGGTACCATAGGTGTTTTGTTTGTTTGCCGACTTCTTCCTATTTGCTAATGTTCGGTCGCTATATAGTCTCAGATTTAATTATTAAGCATCAAATGTATATATTTAGTTGAAATAATAGTTTAAAAAGATCAAATCAGACCGGAACGAATTCATGATTCATCAGCCGGGAAAATTTTAATATTGATCGAATATATGAGGGAAATGACGAACCTGCATTTTATTTCCTGAATGGTTGTAATTATCAGGACTTTCTTGAACCGCATTTATATTTTATAGCGCGGAGGAATTAATGGCAGGAAGAAAAGAAAGAAGATGAAAAACATTACTCTTAAAATTCCAGACTGAAAAAGGCAGATGCTCTGTTTTATAAATAATTTTGCAACATGTCAGATGACTATTTCAATCGATGAAACCGGTGTGCAAATTGAACGCCTGACCGGCTAAAGGACCGGCCTCTGAACTATATTATATTCAGAATGAAAACGTACTTACTTTTTATATTTCTTTTCTTCCGGGTAATCAACCTTGGCGCGCAGCCAATTTACCCTGTCAACGTTACGCCAGGTACCTTACCGCTCTTTTGGGATAAACTTTACTTTCAAGTTCGGACAACTTAAGTTTAAACCTCAAAAGGAGGTGGATCACAATGATGTATTGCCGCCTCCGGATTTTTAATCCATCATTCTCCAATTATTTGTTACATCGGTTCAATTTCAAGAATCGTAAAAGTATTTGGTTTTACGGACGGCCGGGGACGTGGATTTTGAGTCGTTGCTGCGGGAGCTGCTTCGAATTCAGCGGTTGATAAATAAAGCCTGTGTGTTTTAGGATTTATAGTTATCGTTTTTGCTCCTTTTTGAGTTGGGAAATTTTCCAATACTTTAAAGGTGTCTTTATTTTCTTCCTGCACAACCGTCATCGTTCCATCACCATTAGAGCTGTAAATCCGTTTTAAGGCTGGATCAAAAGAAACCCCATCTACCCTGTCTCCAATGTCCAATTTAGAAACTACCTTTCCGTTATCAGCATCTAAAACGATCATCATCTTGTTGCCACAAACCGCAAACAACCGGTGGTTCTCAACATCTATTGCTAACCCGCTTGGTTCTTCACCAGGTGCAACAGACCAGGTTTTTTCAACAGCCAAGGTTATTGGATTGATCATGCATACCTGGCTTTTATCTTCAAGGTTTACATATATTTTTCCTGTACCGTCTGCAACAGAGAATTCTGGTGTGCCCGGAAGTGCTATGGTTCCGATCACCTTATTTGAGTGTGCATCAATCACGGTTGAATTGGAACTTCTCCCGTTAAATGTAAAAACCCTGTGAGAAAATGGATCATAAAGTACCGCGTCCGGATTATTCCCGGTCACTTTTACTTTGATGATCACCTGCAACGTTTTCAGGTCAAAGACAGTGACCGAAGTATCTTTGCCGTTACTGATAAACCCTTTATTGATATCCCCTGCCAATGCAATACCATGAACTCCTTTGGCATCGGGGATGGTTCCTGCAACTTTTTTCTCATTTACATCCAAAACCTGAACAATCGTTCCATGGGAGATATATAATCTGGCGGTTGCATCATCCATGGTAAGATAATCCCATCCCCCGTCACCATCAAGGTGAATCCTATTGGTGATCTTATATCCGGTTTTTATGATTTGTGAATAAGAAACGCTGATACTTAGCAGCGTTAAAATGCTAATAATCAAGGCAGATTTTCTCATGTTTTTTCTTAAAATTTAGTGATTATTGTGAGAACGGCCGATGGGTTGTACCCCTGATTATTTCAGGGCATATTTTTCATCAGGCAACTTATAAACCATATTTTAACTTTTTTATGCTATTGAATTTCCGGACAATCCCATTTCCAACCAGGGCTGCGCCGATCCTGAAGATATTGGTTGATGCAAGGACTCTTCTGAAAAGATCATTTGCTCATTTTCCGGATCGATTTGACGGACATCTTTTTCAACAGCCATAATTTTCATCTTATAATATGTTAATCAATGGTTTCCAATAATTTTCTGCATTATCCGGATTTGAGAAAATTAATGGTTTCAGCTATTCCCAGGGAATACGAGGTCGGCTCATAGTTAAAATGCTTTTCAAATTTGGTTGAATCGAATTCATAATCAAATTCATTCTGATAAAGCATTTCATAACTCTCCCTGGGCGTTGTATCAAATATTCCCCCAAAGGCGATCATCCATTTTTTTAAAACCAAATAATTTGATTTTAAACTCAATTCTTTTGCAGCAGTCTCAATGAACGTTTCTCCACTTATCCCCGGATTGCAGGAAGGCAGGTGCCAAACCTGATTAAATGATGACTCCGTCTTAGCCAGCAACATCATTGCCTTTGCACAATCGGTCGTGTAGGAAAATGTATGGATTGTATTGGCATTCACCAGCCACTGTGCCTGTTTGCCTTTAAGTAAATTTTTGAAAACCATAAGATATGGCAGGCTGTTTTTTGTGCCATGGGGTCCATACAAATCGGCTGCCCTTGCGATCGAAGCCTGAATTACTCCGGCTTTCATTTCATTGCACAGCATTCTTGCAGTCTCGGCACGTACTTCTCCTTTTTTACTGCAAGGATAATAGGGGGTCTTTTCCGTCATTTTTCCGTTGACCCGGCCATACATATAAACATTGTCGAAAAAGATGAGCTTTGCACTTGTTCGTTTGCAGGCTTCAATCGAATGGTTCATGATGCGGGGCCAGTTTTTCTCCCAAACCTTATGATTATATGGCAGCCCAGCACATAAAAACACAATAAATGACCCTTTTACTGCATCAATAGTCTCACTCAGATTAAATAAATCGGCACAAACAGACTGTGTGCCTGGCATTGTAAAACCACTGCGCGAAACCAACCTGACTTTCTTACCCTGTTCAGTCAGTTCTTTTGCCAGTGCGTTTCCAATTGATCCACCAGCACCGAGGATCGTGTAAATGTTCATGGTTCAGAATTAATCAATAGAAATGCGACTTGTTCAGAATAAATGCCGGTTGTAAAATTGGAACATTTTCATGGAGCATCAATGAACCGAAGATTAATAAATAGTTAATAATTATCGTGTTGTACCTCTCTTTTAGAACAACGGTTAATGTTTTGTTAACGGTTTCTTGTTTATTTTTTAACATCTTAAAGTTGTATAAACTTTTACTTTGTTCCATGAAAAAGTTGCATACTTTCCTGCTTGCCATCTTCCTGCACCAGGTTCTTTTTGGAGCTAACATTCGTGGAACTGTTTATGAAGTTGAATCCAAGGAGCCCCTGGTTGGAGCACATGTTTTCCTCGAAAACACATCCCATTTTGCCACGACAGATACAAAGGGAGTTTTCGAGATCAAGAATATCAATCCCGGAGAGTCTGTGTTGGTGGTAACCTATATTGGGTATGTAACTTCAAGGAAAAAATTAACGATTGCAAATAACAGAGAATATCTTCGCATTAATTTTTTCCTGGTTCAGAATACCACTGTTCTCAATGAAGTGAGCATCACGGGGAAATTTAACAGGGAAACGGATCAGAATGCCCGCGCTACCGAAAAAAACGCAAACAATGTTATCAATGTTGTATCGGCTCACACCATTGATCTTTCCCCTGACATCACGGTTGCGCAGGTTGCACAGCGGGTTTCGGGCGTTACCCTTGACCGGAGCAATGACGGGCAGAACCAGTATGCCATTATAAGAGGCATCGAACCCCGGTACAATAATACACTTGTGAACGGTGTTAAAATTCCAAGTCCCGATTCTAAGAACCGATTTATCCCGCTGGATATTATTCCGGCAGAACTGCTCCAGGAGATGCAGGTGACCAAGGCATTGACTCCTGAGATGGAGGGGGATGGAATCGGAGGCAGCGTGAATGCCATCATGAAGGATGCCCCTGATGCATTTCTTTTACAGGGGCAGGCCGGAACCGGGTACAACCAGTTTTTATTCGATCATCCTTTCGTTTCCTTCGACAGAGGATCCATAAACTTCAAAGATCCTGATCAAGACCATGGCCATTATTATGCAGCAACCCAGGGTGATTTTAACCGCCGGAACCTCATATTTAACAAATCACTGGCTTATCCTCAAATCATTGGAAATTTAACGCTGGGACAACGGTTTTTTAAAAAAAAACTTGGCATTCTTGTATCAGTTGTGGACCAGAATACCCATTCCGGTTCAGTATCAGAAACCAACTCATTCTATATTGATAAATTCAACCAGCCACAAACAACCGATGACATTTACAGGGAAATTTATCTACAAACAAACCGCCTTGGGATCAATGCCAAGGTTGATTATGTATTGAATCCAAATCACAAGATCAGCTGTTATAACCTGTATCTCAATTCCTCCGAGGCGCAATCAAGGTATCTGTCCGATACCATTATCAGTGGTAACGGAAGAACCGGCCCGGGAACCGGTTACGTAAGTGTAAGCCAGCGATCACGACTTCAGATCCAGTCGGTAGAAAGCGCTTCCCTGATGGGGAATCATACTTTCGGTAAATTGGTAATTGCCGACTGGACAGCAGCCTATTCAATTGCCGCCGGCCAGGTTCCAGACATGGCAGAGTTGAACACTTACCATACGGTGCTTCAGGGAGGAGGATTCCTGAATAACGCTGAATATCTTAAAACCATTACTCACTCATGGCAAAAGAATATCGATGAAGATTTATCAGTTTATGCCAATATTGAGTTCCTCCCCCTGATCCGTCATCACCAATTCAGTGTAAAAGCTGGTGGACTCTTCCGAAATAAGTTCAGGAATAATTACCAGAATGACTATACCCTCAAACCCATGCTGGATTCACTGCACCAGGATCCTCCCTTCACAGGGGTTATGACTGCCCAGGTCTACCCTTACCAGCCGGTAGGGAACCCCGAGTACAACACCAGCAACTATACAGCAACAGAAATGATCCAGGCTGGCTATTTACAGGTTAAAACCATGATCGGAAAACTTCAGTTACTTGGTGGTGTAAGATTTGAATCAACAACCCAATCCAACAGAAACCTCACTATAGACTATCCGGGTTACCGTCAGCATTTCTTTTATTATACTGACTGGTTACCCAGTGTGCACATGTCATATGCTTTCAATGAAAAGAACAAACTCCGAGTTTCGGCCTATAAAGCCATCAGCAGACCCAATTACTATGAACTGGTGGATTACACGACATTTGGTGATCAGTCGAATAC
>JBAXFZ010000014.1:0-23237 GCA_037139685.1 Bacteroidota bacterium | reverse complement strand
GTGCTGATTGCAACAACCATCATCGAATCGGGGCTGGATATCACCAATGTAAACACCATCATCATCAACGATGCCCACCATTACGGTTTAAGCGACCTGCACCAGCTCAGGGGGCGGGTAGGACGTTCCAATAAAAAGGCATTCTGTTACCTCCTGGCACCCCCGATGTCATCACTCACCGATGAAGCACGCAAGCGGATGAAGGCAATCGAGGAGTTTTCTGATTTGGGCAGTGGCTTCAACATTGCCATGCGCGACCTTGATATCCGCGGAGCAGGCAATATACTTGGAGCCAAACAAAGCGGGTTCATCTCCGAGATCGGCTATGAGATGTACCAGAAAATCCTCGATGAGGCGCTGCTGGAGCTTAAGGAGACCGATTTCAAGGAGCTGTTCCCCTCCGAAAAACCGAGGGAATATGTCAGGGATTGCGCCATTGAAACCGATCTTGAAATTCTGATTCCCGATTATTATATTACCAATATAACCGAAAGACTTAATCTTTATAAAGAGCTTGATTCAGTTGAAACAGAAGAAAACCTGATGAATTTCAGGGAGAGGCTCACCGACCGGTTCGGTCCGCTGCCCCCTCAAACAGAGACGCTGTTGCATACCATCCGCCTGCGCTGGATGGCCCGCAAACTAGGATTTGAAAAACTCATCCTTCGTAATCAGAGGCTTACAGCCTATTTTATCAGCAATCCCGAATCAACCTATTTCCAGTCACTGCAGTTTACCTGCATCCTTGAAGCCATAAAGACGGACCTGGTCAGCTGTAAAATGAAGGAGGAAAAGGGAAGGCTTTCCCTTTCTTTCCGCGATGTCGCCGGAATCAGCGAAGCGCTTGGTAAACTGGAAGCATTCCAAATTTCAAAAGTTACTAACATTTAACAATTCATTCACAGAGGTTGCCCTTACTTTTCTTAATTTTGTTCCTGATTTTCGGATAGTAACCCTTTAAAACAAACATATGAAAAAACTGCTACTCTTTATTACTGCACTGTTATCTGGTGGTGCACTTTTTGCCCAGGATTGTACTGACATCTTCATCTCCGAATACGTGGAAGGGTGGAACAACAACAAAGCACTTGAACTTTACAATCCGACAAATACGGCCATCACCCTTGACGGCACATACCGGCTGATCCGTTTTTCCAACGGCAGCTCAACTTCCGACCAGGAAGTCGCCTACAACCTGCCGCTTACGGGAACCATTGCCCCTTACAAGGTGATGGTCATCATCCAGGATACAGTTCCTGCAGGCCAGGATACCATGGTATGGCCCGCCCTGCGTAAAAAAGGAACCTGGCTTGCCCCCTATGCCTATGCTACTGCACCCCCCTATACCCAGGGAGGAAACGTGGTATTCTGGAACGGCGATGATGCCGTTTCCGTCCAGAAAAAACAGACCAACAACACCTGGAAGGATATCGATATCTTTGGTGAAATCGGCGTTCGCCCGACGAACTGGCAGGGAACCTACAGCCCTTCGGGAGCATGGACCGATACCAAACCCTATATTCTCGGAGTAGGCGTCTACCTTACCAAGAGCAAAACACTCAAACGCAAACACACCATCAAACACGGGATCGACCGTGCCACCATGATCCAGTACGGAAGTACATCCACCGGGGGCGTACCCAACAGTTTCTATGCATTGCTCGAATACGACACATTGCATGTCAATTTCTTCGACAGTCTCGGAACCCATTGGTGTGATTGTAAAAATTCCTCAGGGATCAACAACCTGGCATTTGACCAGCATGTGGTTATTTCACCAAACCCTGTGACAAACGGCCAGTTTAATGTTCAGGCTTCACAACCCGTATCCTCGGTTGAAGTGGTTTCAATTGTGGGCGAGTCTGTCTATTTCCGGGAATTTGGTTCCCGCCAGCGCGATGTAAAGGTGTCACTGAATAACCTTCCAAAGGGAATTTACCTGGTACAGGTGAAATTCGGAGACAACCAGCTCGTGACCAAAAAAATCATGGTTCAATAACATTGGATCATCCATCGGTTTGTCCGGTTGTTGATACATTGTATATGTTGCAGAGACGGGCATTCCCCGTCTCTGCAACGTTTCAAAATCCCAGGAAATATGACAAAAACACTTACCATTTTCTTTCTTTCAATTCTGTTCCCTGTCTTTCTGTCTGCCCAGAAATACCAGGTTCATGGTGTTGTCACCGATGCTAATTCAGGTGAGACCCTGATCGGGGCAACCATTACTTACGGGACCGGGAAGGGTGTTATCACCGATATGGATGGCCGTTATTATATAAAACTCGAAAAGGGGAGCTACCATTTGAAGGTTTCCTATGTGGGATACTTGCAACAGGAGATCGATCTTTTGTTGCAGGAGTCGGACGTGAGCCAGAATTTTCAGCTGAAGACCCCGACCCTCACAGAGGTTGAGGTGGTAGCCGATGTGGCAAAAACCAGGGAAACTCCTGTAGCCTTTTCAACAGTTCAGCCGATTAAACTTCAGGAAGAGCTTGGTGCACGTGATATCCCGATGATCCTGAATAAAACCCCCGGTGTTTATGCAACTCAACAGGGCGGGGGAGACGGCGATGCCCGAATCAACATACGTGGTTTCAGCCAGCGCAACCTGGCCGTCATGATCGATGGTATCCCTGTAAATGATATGGAAAATGGCTGGGTTTACTGGTCAAACTGGTTCGGACTCGATGCCGTGACCAGGAACATCCAGGTACAGCGGGGCCTTGGAGCTTCAAAACTTGCCTTGCCTTCTGTCGGGGGGACCATGAACATCATCACCAAGGGAATCGATGCCAACCTGGGAGGCATAGTCAAACAGGAGGTAGGTTCTGATGGCTTTATGCGTACTTCTGCAAGTGTAACAACCGGGCTGATGAAACACGGCTGGGGTGTAACCGTCGCCGGCTCATACAAACAGGGGAACGGCTGGGTTGACAACACCTGGACCAAAGGCTGGTTCGGCTACATCCGCGTGGATAAAAAACTGGGTCATCATACAATCACATTTTCGGCCATGGGCGCTCCCCAGCAACATGCCCAGCGCGCTTACCAGAAATCGATTGCCAACTTTGACAAGACTTATGCAGCCAACCTGGGCATTGATACATCTAAAACAGGACCCTCCTATGGGATCCGCTACAATTCTAACTGGGGGGAGCTGAACCGCTGGACCGAAAGAACAGCCGATGGCCTGCCAATCTATACCAATAAGACCGAAAGCCTTTCACAATCGAAGAACTATTTTTTCAAACCCCAGATAAGCCTGCGTGATTTCTGGCGTATTAACGACAAACTCTACTGGTCCAATATCGTTTATGTGTCGATTGGAACCGGTGGAGGAACCGGGAACTTTTCCTCAAACAATGCCGGAGGATACATGACATCAACCTTCGATATCCTCGAATCGAACGGGCTTGTGAATTACCAGAGGTATTACGACAATAACATGAATGATGCATCACACCGCTCGACTGGGATTATCCGCGCCAGCGTTAATAACCACAGGTGGTACGGGTTGCTCTCTACCTTCTCATGGGAATTGTCACCCAGCCTGACGCTTTCAGGAGGTGTTGACCTGAGGAGTTACAAGGGCCAGCATTATGGCGAAGTATATGACCTTCTGGGGGGTGATTTCATGAGGGACGATGCCAACAAGAACAAGGATAATTACCAGAACATGCATGTCGGCGATAAAATCTACTACAACGATGATGCCTTGGTACGCTGGGGAGGCCTCTTTTCACAACTTGAGTATAAAAAGGGAAACTGGACCGCTTTTTTAAACCTTACTGCCGCCGTTTCGGCCTATAAACGTATCGACTACTTCAAAAAGAAGGATGTTGTGGTAAACGGGAAGACCTTCACCGAGGCGGTGGGTTATGGCCAGACTTTTTTTTCCAATGGAAAAGGAGGTGTTGCATATGATATGAGGAGAGGCGACTCCACTTATATCTCACATGATACGACTTTCGTGGTAAACGGTAAAAACATTTGGGCCATTAAAGATGCCACAGCCTATACAATTAACTCGTCTGAGTCAGGTTACACCCAGACCGACTGGAAAACTTTACCCGGGTTTACAATCAAGGGCGGTGCCAATTATAACATAGATGACCGGAACAATGTGTTTGTCAACCTTGGCTATTTGTCAAAGGCACCCCGTTTTTCAAACGTTTATAATAATGACAATAAGGAATTCCTTGATATCAAGAATGAGCGCATCCAGGCCCTGGAAGTCGGGTACAGTTATAATTCCAAAATAATTTCCCTCAATGTAAACGGGTACCTCACCAAGTGGAACAACAGGCCGCTAGATGTGGCGTCGACTGTTTCTATCAATGGGGATACCTATCCTGTAAACATCAACGGAATCGATGCCCTTCACAAAGGAGTCGAGATTGAATTTGGCTGGAAACCCATTCCTTCACTGCAGTGGGACAGGGTATTGGCCTGGGGCGACTGGCGATGGACTTCGGCGGATACAGCTTTCGTGTATGATGCAAACGGCGGGTTACTTAAAAAGTTCTATTTTAATGCCAAAGGCGTTCATGTGGGAGATGCAGCACAGTTCCAGTATATGGAAAGCCTGCGCTGGGAAATTATCAAATACCTGTATGTGTCGGGCAGCGTGACCCTCTTTGCTAAAAATTATTCACAGATGGATCCGGCCACTCTGGATCCTGTTACCTATCCGGGCAATTTCGATGTCAACGGGAATCCACGCGAATCATGGGAACTTCCGGTTTATTACCTTGTCGACATAAATGCCGGATATAAGTTTGTGTGGAAAAACTTCAAACTTGACCTTCGTGCCTCAGTACTGAATTTGCTGGATAAGGAATATATCGCCGATGCCAAGAACAACGACAGTTATTCCGTTTCGCCGAATCCCAATTCATTCGATGCAAAAGCCGCAGGGGTTTTCTTCGGACAGGGCAGAACTTTCAACATCTCCCTTGCCTTAAGTTATTAAATGAGTGCCATAACAGGAGCCGGGTGAAGAACCCGTGTCATCCTGCCCGATTGACCACATTTATTGTAAATTTTTAACCTGAAATAAAACCAATGAAAAAAATAGTATTATCGATTTTATGCATGATTATCCTGGGGATGCAGGGGTATTCACAAGCCAATATTGCGGCAGCCAGGGCAATGCCTTTAGGTTCGACCATTACAGTGCACGGTATCGTAACCAATGGCCCTGAACTGGGTGTGATCCGGTACTTCCAGGATGCCACAGCAGGTATTGCGGCATACAGTACCACCATCAGTGGCTTGTCAAGGGGTGATTCAATCGTTCTCACGGGCGTCACCACCAACTACAATATGTTAATGGAGATAAATCCTGTTAACTCGTTTTCCGCAATAGCACCGAAACCATTGCCTGCCCCCATCCTCCTCACCCCTGCAGGCATGCAGGAACAATACGAGGGAATGCTGATCAAGATGGCGGGTGTCACCTTTGCCAACGCCGGTGGCGTTTTCGCAGGAAACACCAATTATAATGTAACGGCCAATGGCGAAACCTGCCAGGTCAGGGTAAACACCAGCTCGAACCTGGTGGGCCAGATAATCCCTGCTTCCGCAGTCACCATTGTAGGCATCTGCTCGCAATTTTCCTATACAAGTGCGACCAGCGGTTACCAGTTCCTGCTCAGGGATAAAAGCGATATCATCAGCTCCAGTTCAATTGTGTTTACTACGCCGCTCGCAGTTTCCAATATCACTACAACAGGGATGACCTTTGGATGGAATACCAATATTGCGGGGACGACCGAATTGTATTATGGCCGCACTGCCCAGCTCGAACTTGGCCATGTTAGTGCTGCAGGAACCGGAACAACTCACACAGTCAACCTCCCGGGACTAAACCCCGCAGACCTGGTATTTGTCCAGGCCTTTTCGGTTGCATCACCCGATACCGGTTTTTCAGGCCTTAAAACATTTATCACCCAATCGTCATCCACAGGAACCATAAAAACCTATTTTACCCGCCCTGTCGACACTACTGTCGCCACCGGAGCAAAGGCCATCCAGATCTACCGTGCCGTAGATGATACCTGTATCGCCTACATCAACCGTGCAAAACAATCGATCGATATTGCCGTTTACAATTTCAATGTTGAGGGAATAAGCAACATCGCCGCCGCGCTCAATGCAGCCTTCAACAGGGGCGTCGTTGTAAGAGTGATTGTTGACGGCGGAACCAATAATTCGGCAATCCCGGAACTGGTTGCCGGCATCGGGAAACTCGCCCGCCCTGTAACAACAGGGATCATGCATAATAAATTCATGGTCATCGACGGACATTCCACCAACCAGAATGATCCCATTTTGTGGACCGGTTCATGCAACTGGACCGACCAGAATATAAATACCGACGCCAACAACGTTCTTTTTATCCAGGATGCCAGCCTGGCAAAGGCCTATACAATCGAATTCAACGAGATGTTCGGATCTGCCACCACAACCCCGGATTTAACAAAAGCGAAATTTGGTCCCGACAAATCTGACAATACACCCCATGAATTTATCGTGGGCGGCAAACGTGTTGAAGTCTTTTTCAGCCCCAGCGACGGGGTTAACCAGCAAATCGTCAACCATATTGCCACTGCCAGCAGCGATCTTGAGATCGGCACCATGCTTATAACCCGCAAAATCATTAGCGATGCCATCATCGCCCGAAAAAATGCAGGTGTCACATCAAAGGTGGTCATTACAAATCGTGCAACATCGGATGCCACGGTCGTTTCCGATCTCCAGGCTGCCATGGGCACCAACTTCAGGGAATACCACGAGCAGGGATTGCTCCACAGCAAGGTCATGATCGTCGACCAGTCGGCTGTCACCTCCGACCCCTTTGTATGGACCGGCTCACACAACTGGAGCGATGCTGCAAATGTCAGCAACGACGAAAATTCGATCGTGATCCATGATGCCGCCATCAGCAACCTCTTTTTCCAGGACTTCAAATACCGGTTCGACAAAGCCATTGCCCTCAATAATGTTCCAATCCTCGATCTTGGCCCGGATCAGTCGGTCAACGGCGGTGATACGGTCACACTTGATGCAGGCACATTCAACAGCTATGTATGGTCAACAGGCGAGATGACCCAGATCATCAAGGTTGATTCTTCAGGTACGGGTTACGGTGTAAAGAAAATTTTCTGCCGGGTAACCACCATCAATCCGGTCGGAACTCAGTCGGATACTGTCAGGATAACGTTCAAGAACAACAGCGGCATCCAGGATCAGAACGCACTGGTATCGAGGTTCAGCGTATCTCCGAACCCCACCAGCGGAAATTTTGTGATCGGTTTTGTTGCCAAACGGGCGGAACCTGTCTCCTTTGAACTCATGAGCTTCGACGGACGGGTTGTCTGGCATTCGGAATCCATGACCGTGACCGGATTTAATTCGGTCAGGGCTGAGAACATACGTGTTCCTGCCGGAATATACCTTGTCAGGATGAAAACCCACGACGGGGATTTGGGAAGAAAACTGATTGTTAAATAGAGCAAACGGGGACCTGGGGCAATACCAGGTCTCCTTTTTCGTTATATCAGAAATTATTTATTAACACTTAAATATACCGGTTTGTGTCAGATTGCCTGGTAATCATCCCAACCTACAACGAAAAGGATAACATCGAACGAATCATACGCAAGGTATTTTCCCTGCCAAAGGAGTTGGATGTTTTAATCGTCGAAGATAATTCTCCTGATGGTACGGCAACCATCGTTAAAAAGCTCATGACGGAATTTCCCGACCATCTCTTTATCGAAGAGAGAAAGGGAAAGCTGGGGCTTGGCACTGCTTACATTCATGGATTCAGGTGGGCCCTCAAACGCAGCTATGAATTCATATTTGAAATGGATGCCGATTTCTCCCATAACCCGGAGGATCTTCTGCGGCTCTATGATGCCGCAAAGAACAAAGGAGGTGACCTGATCATCGGTTCACGTTACATTACCGGGGTGAATGTCGTGAACTGGCCCATGGGCAGGGTGTTGATGTCGTATGTAGCATCCATCTACGTCAGGTTCATTACCAGGATGAAGGTAATGGACACAACCGCCGGTTTTAAATGCTATACAAGGAAGGTCCTTGAGACAATAGATCTGGCCAACGTGAGGTTTACCGGGTATGCCTTCCAGATCGAAATGAAATATACCGCATGGAAACTCGGATTCAACATCATCGAGGTTCCCATTATCTTTACCGATCGCACCCTTGGAGAATCAAAAATGAGTACGGGCATCTTCAAGGAAGCCGTACTGGGCGTTCTCAGCCTGAGATGGAGAAGCCTGTTTAAAAATTACAAACCCCGCCGGGACTAAGAACCATTTTCTAACAAGAGGGCGGTCCCGGAGGGTTCATTCTGTTCCCGTTACTTAGTTTTTAGGAAATGATAAATTCGTATTATATCCATAATGCTCTGATTGTAAATGAAGGGAAGCGGTTTCCAGGCTCCCTTTATGTGCAGGATGGCATAATTGTTGAAATTTTCCACGGGAATGCTCCTGCCGGCTTCCCGATGGCTGAAAATACCCGGTGGATCGATGCAAAGGAGAAATTTCTTTTACCCGGGGTGATCGACGATCATGTTCATTTCCGCGAACCGGGACTGACCAGTAAGGGGGACATCCATTCCGAAAGCCGGGCTGCCATTGCCGGTGGGGTGACTTCCTACATGGAGATGCCCAATACCAGGCCGAATGCCACAACCCTGGAAATCCTGGAAGAAAAATTCGATCTTGCCTCGGCAACCTCCCTTGCCAATTACTCATTTTACCTGGGAGCAACCAATGATAATATTGCTGAAATTGAAAAGGCCGATCCTGCAACGGTTTGCGGGCTGAAACTCTTCCTGGGAGCCTCCACCGGGAACATGCTTGTGGATAACCCGCAAACCCTGGAGGCGATCTTTGAAAAATCGCCACTGCTGATAGGTGTTCATGCCGAAGAAGAGTCGGTCATTCGTCAAAACACCCTTGACTTCACCGAAAAATACGGGACAGATATACCTGTTTCCGCACATCCGCTCATCAGGAGTGAAGAGGCATGCTTCACCTCATCCGAAAAGGCTGTTAACCTTGCTTTAAAGCACGGTGCGAGGCTCCACCTGCTCCACCTGTCTACAGGCAGGGAAACATCGCTCCTGCATAATAAAATGCCGCTTTCCGAAAAGAAAATTACCGGGGAGGTATGCATTCACCACCTGTGGTTCGATGATCGTGACTACATGGATCTCGGATCAGCAATTAAATGGAACCCGGCTGTCAAAACACGGAATGACCGGGAAACACTGTTTTCGGCTTTGCTCGACGGAACCATCGATGTGATCGCCACCGATCACGCACCCCATTTAAAGGGGGAGAAGGAACAGCCATACACCTCCTGCCCGTCTGGCGGACCCCTGGTTCAGCATGCACTGGTGGCCATGATGGGCTTCTTTCAGCTTGGAAAAATTTCAATCGAGAAAATAGTTGAAAAAATGTGCCATAACCCCGCAATCCTTTTCAGGGTAGACAAGCGTGGCTTTATCCGGAAAGGTTATCATGCCGACCTTGTACTGGTCGATCCCGATGATCCATGGATGGTTGAGAAGGAGAATATTCTCTATAAATGCGGGTGGTCACCGTTCGAAGGGGTGACCTTTAAATCGCGTGTCACCCACACCTGGGTGAACGGACACCTTGTGTACGAACAAGGGAAATTCGATGAATCAAAAAAGGGAATGCGTTTAAAATTTAATATACCTGATGCAAAATGAAGACAAAACTACTGTTTGAAATCCTGTTCATATTTACCCTTGTTGCCTGTAATTCCGAAAGCAAGGTTACCGAGGAAAGCTATCCGGATGGTTCCCCGAAACGGATCTGCGTTTACCATGGAAAGGGCAGCAGCCGCGAGTTGATCAAAGAGACTACCTTTTACCCTAACAAGCAGGCTCAAATGGATGGTACATATAAAGACAAAAAACGCGACGGTAATTGGACCTATTGGTATGAAAACGGAAGGAAATGGAGCGAAGGAACCTTTCTAAACGGCAAATCGGACGGGAAACGCACCACCTATTTTGAAAACGGCAAGGTAAGGTATGAGGGTTTATATAAAGAGGATATACGTGTCGGGAAATGGCGTTTCTTTGATGAAAATGGCCGGCTTCTCCAGGAGGTCGACTACTCTGCACCTCCGAAGGAGATAAAATAGCTGCCGTTAATAGTTTACCGTAACATATACAGGAAGGTGATCGCTGTATCCCCCGAAGTAATCCTTTGAACTGGCAGTGCGGTTGGGAACCAGGTCCCCGGCCTTGTTCTTATACAACATCCACTCCTGCTTGAAGATGGATGAGTAGGGAGGAAGGATGACCGCCCCTTTGCCATGTTTGACATCAGGTAACAAGTGCCCCGAAACAATGACCTGGTCGAACATGTCCCAATCTTTGTAATACAGGGTACCCTCTCCGTTTAAAAATCGCAGGTACATCAGGTTGTAAAGTGAAGCCGGCATTATCTTCTGGTCGGGTTTTAATGCACCCAGCTTTTCCGAAAGACTCTTGTCGCCGGGTTCATCATTGAAATCGCCCATGATCACGATGTTGGCCTTTGGATTGCGTGCAAATAACGAATCTGTAAGGTGTTTCAGCGATCCGGCATTTTCCATGCGTTTTGATTCCGTTTCATTGCCGTTACCTTCACGCGATTTCCAGTGGTTGACAAAAATATTAAATGTGTCTTTTTTTGAATCTGCAAGCCGGACGAAGAGAATCGAACGGGTATTGAAGGTTTGTGCTGCAGGAAAGGCCCTGTGGCTGATATAATGCAGGATATCGCTCCTGTATATAAGCGCCACGTCTATTCCCCTGGGGTCGGGGCCCTCTTCCAGGATAGTTTTGTATTTTCCTTTAAGCAATGGGGGTGTATTTACAAGGTCGTTTAACACCCCGATGTTTTCAATTTCAGCCATCCCGATCACTGCCGGGAGGTTTATACTGTCGATGGCCACAAGGACCTTTGCAATATGCTGTACTTTAAGGTTGTATCTCTGGCTGGTCCATGCAACCTTGGAACCCGGCAGGAAATCATTGTCATTTTTATTTGGGTCATCAATAGTATCGAAAAGATTTTCCGTGTTGTAAAATGCAATTTTAAACTTGTTCCCAGTGGTTTTCTGGGCATGGGTGTTAACCTGTAAACCAAGAATCAAAGCAATAATAAAAATCGGATAGCGCATGGGGTTTGGAGTTTTACATTTCCCTTCCTGAAGGAGCGGATGATTGGCGTTGAACATCTAATTAAATGCAAAGATCAAAAAAAAAGGGCATCCATGAACGGGACGCCCTTTTTATTCTGATATCATGATCAATCAACTACGATAACAAGGTATTTTGAATTTGACCAGAAGGCTTTGTAGTCAAGAACCTGCAGAGACTGGATCACCTTTTTGTCGCCGGTGAATTTGTAGGCGCTTGAGGGATGATTTGAGAGGATCTTGGCTTTCTTTGACAGGATCGGGAAATCGGTCATTTTACGGACATCGATCTTGGTAAAGAGTGTTTTGTCAAAATCGGTCAGAATTTCGCCGCTCTTGATGATCTTGTTTTTAATCAGCTCCTTCTTGGTGCCGATTACATAATAGGCAGTATGCATGGCCTCATCCTGTGCGGCAATGGTCTGCTGCTGTTTGTTGAGTTGTGAACCCTGGTCCTTAACCGTGCGTGAAAGGGTGTCGATCACCAGGTTTGCTGTTTCAAACGATTTGCTCAATTTTGCAAGTTTCGAACGCAAATCCTCGATCTGGGCGGCTTTTTCAGCCATGTCCTTGTTCAGACGCTCTACCATGATATTAAGTTCAGTAACCTTCATGTTGGCGCTCTTCAGTTTCTTTGTAAGCGCACTGATGGTGGCTTTGTTTTTCTGCATCAGGCTGTAAATAGACTGGATATCATTCTTGATCTGTTCCTTGGCGGACACCTGGAGTTCGCCGCCACGGTCAGTGGTCAGGTTGATGATGTTCTCTTTTTGTTTGATAGTGTCTAAAGAACCTTGGATTTCGTTAATGGAGCGGATAAATTCATTGATGGCTTCATCTTTTTGCATGGTCTGGCCCATAAGACTATCCGTCTTGGATTGCAACTCCTGGGCTTTCTTCTCAGCTGCGCGGCCGCAGGCGAAAATCACTGGGATCATTAACAGCAACAAATACTTTTTCATTTTACTGGGTTTTAAATTTGGTACAAAATTAAGGATAAAATAGATAATAATAAAGTTCATCGCAAGAATGCAGCGTGTGACAGCTATTTTGACATGGACCAGGTGACCGGTTCGTTTTGTTCAGACCAGATCCCAGTTGATATGACCCTGTTTTCAATGCACTCAACTACAGGTATATGTACAGATGGATGCGTGGTTATCGTTGACATATCTGGCGGGTAATTCGAAGATTATAAATATTGAGGCAAAGGTCTGTCATTAATTGAGGTTAACCGTTACATAACTTGAGGAAAAAATTGCATAATTCACACATGTTGCGCTGGCATGATTTAATACCGGTTTCCGGACAAAAACCGGAATCAAATTATGGTGTATTTGTATAATTAACAGATATACAGCGTTATAATCATCTTAAGGGTTTGTTAATCTGAAAAACCTCAAATAAAAAAAAATCGGAGGATGATCCGGGGTGAAGTAACCTTAACTTTGCCAAAAACTATCATAGATGACAAACCTTGTGAAAATTATTCTCAAACCCGGGAAAGAGGCTCCCCTTCGTCGTTTTCATCCCTGGATCTTTTCGGGTGCGATCCTTAACCTGGAAGGGATCCCAAAAGAGGGCGATGTGGTTGAGGTGCTGTCAAACAGGCGCGAATACCTTGCCACCGGGCATTACTTTACAGGGAACATCGCCGTTAAGGTGTTTTCCTTTTCCCAGACATCGGCTACAATGCCTTTCTGGAAATCAAAATTATCGGCAGCCTTTGAACTGAGGAAACAGCTTGGATTCACTGAAGACCCAACCAACACAGCCTACCGTCTGGTGAATTCCGAAGGTGATGGTTTGCCGGGACTGATCATCGATTATTATGACGGGTGCCTTGTCCTTCAAACCGACTCGATGGGCATGAGCATGGTTAAACCTATGTTGGTCGAGGCTTTGAAAGAAATTTACGGGGAGAAACTCAAGTCGGTTTTTGATAAAAGCGCCGAGTCGGTTGAAAAGACCGTGATTATCAGCCAGGATGGCATAAGGAGTGAACGGCTCACCACCCCATCCGTTAATTTCCTTTACGGCACTTCGGGACCTGTATCGATACGTGAAACCGGGCACGAATTCATGGTTGATTTCATCCGTGGACAAAAAACCGGCTTTTTTCTTGATCAGCGCGGAAACAGGATGTTTGCGCAATACTACGGGCGCAACCGGAAGGTATTGAATGCCTTCTGCTATTCGGGTGCTTTTTCAGTATATGCACTGAAAGGGGGTGCCACCTCGGTGCATTCGGTCGACAGTTCTCAGCAGGCAATCGGCTGGACGAAGGAAAATATGAAATTGAACGCGATCCCCGATAAAATGCACACTGAGGAGGTTGCCGATCTGAAGCGTTTTCTAACTCAAACCGGTGAGAGCTACGACATGATCATCCTCGATCCGCCGGCCTTTGCAAAACATCATAATGTTTCGCACAATGCTCTCCAGGCATATATATACATCAACGGGCAGGCGATGAAGCGTCTGAACGCGGGAGGCATCCTCTTTACCTTCTCCTGCTCCCAGGCAATCAACCGGGAGATGTTCCGGTCGGCAATCCAGGCGGCAGCCATCGAAACAGGGAAGCAGGTTAAAATCCTTCACCAGCTTTCACAGGGCCCCGACCATCCCATCAGCATCTTTCATCCAGAAGGGGAATACCTTAAGGGGCTGATCCTGTCTGTTGAGTGAAGATAAGTATCCTGCTGGTGAAAATCCTGACTCATCCGGCCAGGTTTGCTACTTATTCCTGGTAATCACAAGTTTCCTGACAGTTACCTCCGTATCGGTCCTTATCCTGGCCAGGCAGCTCCCGGCAGCCAATGGCGGAAGAGCGACGGTGAATGATTCTACGTGGCTGAATACCGATGAAAACAGCTTCTCCCCGATAAGGGAATAGAGAGAAAAATCTACTGCTTCGCTCTGGCCGGGCAACTGAACCCTGACCCTGTCGGTGCAGGGATTGGGGTATATCTTTATGGATGATCCGGTTTGAGTTCTCCCGGGCTTAATTCCCGACACAATCCCCCCGCTGTTGCCGGTTTTCAGGATTATCCCGTTGTTCCCTGCAATAAACCCGGTTTCGGCGTTGGAGAAAAAGATGTCATTAATCTGGGTACACGTCTGGTCGACAGGCTTATTGCTCCAGGTTAATCCACCATCTTCTGTTTTATATAAAATGGGTATGTAATACTGGTCGTAACCTAAGGCAAAACCGTTCAGGAGATCGGTGAATTCAATCCTGTTGAATGAAATCTGACCAGAGTAAAGCAGGCTCCAGTGAAGACCAGCATCATGTGTTTGACAGATGGCATTGCTGCCGGCGGCGAACCCTGTTGATACGGATGGGAAACAGATATCGTTGAAGAAGGTGGTCGGGAAGTAGCCCTGCTGGCTCCAGGAGACACCGCCATTGGTTGTTTGCATGATCCTGCCCTCCTTCCCGGCAACATAGCCTGTATCGGGGCTCGTGAAAGCGATGGCGTTCGCATAAGTTCCATCAAAGCGCCGTGAAATCCAGGTATTCCCGGCATTGGTGGTTCTCAGCAAATAGGAGGTGTCATTGTAAGGAAGTGAGTAACCAAGGGCATACCCTGTGTTGTCATCAGGAAAATCAAGCTTTCGCAGGTCATGACTCACACCGGTCGTCAGGCAGCTCCATGATCCGCCGCCATTTAAGGTTTTATAAACAGAGCCGTAGGCCCCCGAAACATAGCCGGTTTGGGCATCCGTAAAAAACAGCGAATAAAAGGCTGCATTTGTTGTAACCGGCAACGGTTGCCAATTGTTCCCGCCATCGGTCGATTTCAGGAGGGTTGCATTCGCACCGGCAATATACCCTGTATTCTGTGTCGGGAAGAACACCGCATCCAGGTTTTTCTTTATAAAACAGGATGTCTGGTTCATCCATGTGGCTCCCCCGTCAACGGTAATCATAAGCAAGCCGTCCTGCCCCATGATCACACCGTTATGGTCGTCTGAAAAGGCGATAGTCCGGAGGTTGTAATCGGTGACGGGAGGCATGCTGATCCATGAATTGCCCGAATTGGTTGTTTTGAGGATGGTTCCTGAATCACCCACTGCATAACCCGTTCCGGAGGGGAGGATAAAGGCGGCAGAGATATCGTGGCTGGTTCCCGAAGGGATAAAATACCAGTTTTCGCCGGCATCATCTGTCCGGCATATCTGCCCTGATCGGCCGACATGCACGCCTGTCGTGGCATTCATAAAATATAACGAACCCTTCCATGCGTTTATGCCGGTATGTTTGACAGTCCAGGTGTTTCCCGCGTCATAACTTTTATACATATAACCATCTGAGGCCATAATGGCGGTTGATGCGTCGGTAAACCAGATGGAGTAATTCCAGGTGTAAGGCGCATTCCAGCTCCAGGTGATGCCCCCGTTGTTGGTGACAAAAACCGCCTCCTCGCCAACGGCAATACCATGCATCGGGCTTGTAAACCATACACCATACATGTTAAAGGTATCGAATGTAAAATCCAGGTTCCATGTCGATCCGCCGTCGGTGGTTTTGTACAGGCCTGAACCTCCGTCCGAAATGGCATAGCCAACGCTGGAATCAAGGAAAAATAATGAATTCAGCCCCTCCAGGGTGCCGCTTTCCATACGGGTCCAGTTGTTCCCGCCATCGGTGGTTTTTAATATGGTTCCGCAGTCACCTGCCGCAACTGCAGTGGTACTGCCGGTAAACTTTATATCCCTGATGGTATTCCCCTGTGGCTTCGGGTTTACCCAGTTCCATTGGGCGAAGGTGGCAAACCCCTGTGTAAGCAGTACTGCCATCAGAACAGGGATGCACCGGTTTTTGAAGAAAGTTGAGCAGCACATAGGCTTATTTTAAGAATGACCGGTTTTTTTCATGTGCCGGTATGTCATTTGTTTTGTAAATTTAATAGTTTTTTTTTTGCAAAATATTTTTTTATGAAAAAAATACCCGGATTGATACTGGCCATCCTGCTGCCCTTTGTCCTGGAAGCGCAATGGAACCGGCAATACCCGCCAGGGCAGGAGTACCTGTTCAAAAGGGTGTTTTTCATAAATGCCTCCTTAGGCTGGGTAACAGGCAATTCGGGGATGATATGGAAAACCGCCGATGGCGGCGGCCATTGGGAGATACTGAATTCAGGCAGTACGGTTAACCTGTCAGGACTGGTTTTTACCGACAGCATGAATGGCTGGGTGGCCGGAGACATGGGGACGATCCTGCAGACGACCGACGGTGGCGTCAACTGGGCGCCCCAGGAACATGCGACGAATTTCATGCTCAACAGCATTTGTTTCATCGATCCCGTACATGGATGGGCGGTGGGGAATACGGGTACAATCCTGAGAACCACAAATGGCGGCCAGCATTGGTCCTCCGTTGCCTGCCCGCCTTATGCAAACCTGAACGGGGTTCAGTTTACCACTGCCGATTCGGGCTGGATTGCCGGCTATGATGGCGGTGCATTCGTTCTCAGGTCAACCGACGGTGGTGTTTCGTGGAATAAAACAACAATCCCGCTGAATAACATGACCTGCCTGTCGTTTTTCAATTCCAGGACAGGCTGGGTCGCCGGGAACGGGGATGCCCGTACCATGGATGGCGGCCTGACATGGACGACCTACGCTGCAAACTGGTACTATTCAATGACTGATATCCATTTTTCTGACCAGAATACCGGCTGGGGTGTCGGTGACGACTGGAATTCATGGCAGTCGGCGATCTTCAAAACAGCGGATGGGGGGCAGACATGGAGCACCTTTTCACTGGGGCCTGCCGGGTATCCCACCACAGAAGTGACGGGTATCAGTTTCCCCGTGATGAACACCGGTTATGCTGCAGGAGGTGTGCAGAGCATCTTAAAAACCATCGATGGAGGAAACAGCTGGAGTTATATTATGCAGGTGGGCAGAACAACACTGAACGGCATTGTCTTTACCGATACCCTGCATGGGTTTGCCGCCGGAGACAGCGGCCTGCTCCTTGAAACCAGGAACGGAGGGAAGGAATGGATACCCCGCCATGCAGGTGATGGCAGCAACCTGCGTGACATCTGCTTTGCCGGTTCAAGCAATGGCTTGATCGTTGGAGCTAACGGAGAAGTGCTGATGTCGGCTGATGGCGGCTATACCTGGAACCAGCAGAACAGCGGGACATCCAACACCCTTAACCGTGTTTTCTTTGCGTCGGGGGAGGTGGGCTATATCGCAGGGGACCATGGACTGGTAATTAAGACCGCCAGTCACGGAACAGGATGGAGTATCCCGCAGCCCACCGGAACTTTGCACAGGCTGAATGATATCTTTTTTACCGGTATTTCGGCAGGATGCGCGGTGGGTGACAGCGGTACCATCCTGACGACCTCCGACGGGGGAGATAACTGGGTAAAGCGTTCAGCTTCGGTTCAAACCGATCTGAACGGTGTCTGTTTTGTGAACCAGAACACAGGCTGGGCTGTCGGAGACGACGGCCTGATCCTTAAAACAGCAGACGGCGGGGCCACCTGGACTCAACAGGCGACCGGAACCGGGCAGTTGTTGTCGAGGGTATGGTTTAAGGATGACCAGCATGGGTGGACTGTCGGGACGTATGGCATTATCCTTTACACAACCGACGGGGGAGCTCATTGGAAACAACAATCGAGCGGCACAACCAAATGGCTGAGGGCCATAAGTTTTGCAGGTGCCGGCGACAGCTGGATTGCAGGCGATGAAGCCCTGATCCTGAATTCACCCGATGGAGGGATAACAACAGGTTCATGGGAACCGGGTTCTTCGGGTGATGGCCAGGGACACCTGTGTATCTTTCCGAATCCGGCCGACCGGGTGGTTAGTCTCTCTATTAAAGTAAAAGAGCAAAAGTTCTTAACACTCAGGGTTTATAATGTTTCCGGTCAGGAAATGTTTGTTTGCCACCCTGTTCAGCGGGTCGGGGATGAGTTCAGGCAGGAGGTTAACGTGAATTCATGGCCGCAGGGGGTTTATCTTTGCACCCTGCAGACAGAAGACAAGAGCTTTTCGGGCAGGATTATTGTTATTCACCAGGTGCAATCGGTAAGACCATAATTTCAACCGTACCCTTTTTTGTTAAGTAATTGCACCTTAAATTGCATTATAGTGACTTCATTGCTTCCCACACCTTCAGAATTTGCCCTTTTTTGGCCGATCGCCAGCAGTGTTGTGTATTTGAACCACGGCTCCTTTGGCGCCTGTCCGCAGGCAATTCTTGACATACAGCAGGAATACCGGCAACAACTCGAAAGGGAGCCTGTCAGGTTCATGATGAGGGACATGGAGGAGCTGTACGACCTATCACGGCAGAAGACGGCCTCTTTTGTGAACGCCTGGCCCAGGGACCTTGTATTTGTTCAGAATGCAACCGCTGCCGTGAATATTGTCTTCAGGTCGATCCACTTCAACCCCGGGGATGAGATATTGTTTACCAGTCATATTTATGACGCTTGCCGGCGATTGCTTGAGTTTGTAAGTGAGCGAACCGGTGCCAGACTGGTTGAAGCTGAATTTGACTTTCCGGTTGCATCACCCGATCTCATCACGGAAGCTCTCCTTGCCAGGGTGACACCACGCACCCGCATCGCACTGATCGATCATATCTCGTCGGCCACCGCATTGATCCACCCGGTCGAAAATATTGTCAGGGAGCTTGAAAAAAGGGGAGTTGACACCATGATCGACGGGGCGCATGCCCTGGGAAGTATTCCTCTGGACCTTGAAAAAATCGGGGCTGCCTATTATACCGCTAACTGTCATAAATGGTTATGCAGCCCGAAGAGTACCGCAATCCTCCATGTGCGAAGCGATAAGCAGGAAGGGATATACCCGCTTGTCGTCAGCCATGCGGGACACAGGACGGAATCCTTTGCCGAAAGGTTCTTCTGGCCCGGGACCTGTGATCCGACACCCATGCTGTGCGTGGGCTATGCCATCGGTTACATGGAGTCGCTGGTCACCGGGGGATGGCCCGCCCTGATGAAACGCAACCATAACCTCTGCGTGGAGGCCAGGAAGCTGATCTGTGAGGTTCTGGAAATCCCTCTCCCTTGCCCAGGTTCAATGATTGCGAGCATGGCAGCTTTTCCTTTGCCAATGCCAAAGGGTGGCACACCCCCGGACTATAAAGATTTTGACCCGCTGCAGGAACGGTTTTACAGGGAGTTCAATATTGAAATACCGGTCTGGTACTGGTCTTCGCCAGCCATTCGCCTGGCAAGAATCTCAGCTCAACTCTATAACTCGATGGAACAATACCGGTATTTTGCGATGATACTGAAGGATTTTATAAGGTGACAATGCCTGCACCTTAAAAGGGACTTTGGATGGGATCGCAGACAGGCATCGCCTTCAAATGCGGCAGGAAATATTAATTTTCAGTCATACAGACACCGGCGGGGAAAATAGTTAACTTTGAAAAAATGCATTGCATTTGCAATATCAGGCCTGGTATAATAAATTTCAATTCTGAATAATCCTAACGATTGGCCGGCGATGGAGACCATCCCCTCATTTTTCGAAAATAGTTGCAAACAGTTCCCCGGCAACATCTTTCTCTGGGAAAAAACAGGGGATCAATATACCGGAACCACTTACAGGGAAACCAGGGAGCAGGTTCACCGGTTTGCAGCCGGTCTTATTTCCCTTGGAATCAGGCCGGGTGACAGGATCGCATTGATTTCAGAAGGGCGCAACGCATGGATTATCGGGGAACTTGGAATTTTATTCGCCGGTGCCATCAATGTTCCTTTATCTGTTAAACTTTCCGGGGCAGAGGAACTTAAATTCCGCCTGAACCATTCCGGGGCCAGGATGGTGATTGCATCCTCGAACCAGGCACCCAGGATCAGGCAGATAACAGCTGATTTACCCTGCATTGAATCGGTCATCCTGGTTGACGACCAGGAGAGCACCGAGGATGGTGAAATGCTCTTCAGCCTCGTACAGCAGGCCGGTCAGAAATTCCTGGAAGATTACCCTGAAACCTTTCAATCAACGTGGCAGTCGGTCATGGAGGACGATGTGGCGAATATCTGTTATACATCAGGAACCACGGCCGATCCCAAGGGTATTATGCTGACACACGGCAACTACATCAGTAATGTCCGCCAGGGTTATTCCCTGATGGATATCCAGGAGCATTACAGCACCTTGCTGATTCTTCCCTGGGACCACGCCTTTGCGCATACTGCCGGGATTTACTGCTTCATGGGAAAGGGGGCGTCCATTGCCTCTGTGAAATGGGGGAACACCCCCCAGGAAAGTCTCCGGAACATTCCCAGCAACATTCTTGAAATCCGGCCCCAGGTCATACTGAGCGTACCCGCACTGGCCGACAATTTCAGGAAGCGGATTGAAAAAAGCATCCGTGCAAAGGGCTGGTTCGCAGGGAAACTATTCTCTTTTGCGATGAAAATATCATATCACCTCAACAAGGAGGGGTGGAACAGGGGCAACGGGGCCTCATGGGTGGCAATTCCGCTGTGGAAACTCTTCGATCTGTTACTATTCAGGAAAATACGGGAAGGTTTCGGGGGGCGTCTTGAATTTTTCGTTGGGGGAGGAGCCCTGCTTGATATTGAATTTCAACGGTTTTTCTATGCAATCGGAATCCCGATGTTCCAGGGTTACGGATTGACCGAGGCATCACCCGTCATTTCATCCAATTCGGGTCTCAGGCACAAGCTCGGATCATCAGGGACCGTTGCAGCCTCGATCGGGCTGCAGATCTGCAATGAGAACGGGGAGGCACTTCCAGCCCTGATGCAGGGGGAGATTGTGATTAAAGGGGAAAATGTGATGAAGGGATACTGGCGGAACCAGGAAGCAACCCAGGAAGCAATCCGGGATGGCCGGCTCTGGACCGGAGACCTTGGATACCTGGACCAGGAGGGGTTTCTTTATGTGCTTGGCCGTTATAAAAGTTTGCTGATCGCCGACGATGGAGAAAAATACAGTCCGGAAGGAATGGAAGAGTCGTTTTGCGGAGAATCTGAATTTATTGACCAATGCATGCTCTACAACAACCAGAATGCCTATACCGTCGCCCTGGTCGTGCCCTGCAGGGAGAAAATCATTGATTACCTCACCCGCATCGGACTCTCCCCGTCATCAGATGAAGGACTGGCTGAGGCCTTGAAAAAGATTGACAGGGAGATGAAAGAGTACCTCCCGGGAGGAAGATTCGCGGACCGGTTTCCCCGGAGGTGGCTTCCCCGGGCCATCGGCATCCTTCCTGCTCCCTTTACCGAGGAAAACCACCTGATCAACTCAACCCTGAAAATGGTCAGGGGAAAGGTTGCCGAACAATACAGGACCTGCCTGGATTATCTCTTCACCTCTGAAGGCCGGGATATTTTAAATCCCCGGAATAAAAAATCGCTTTGGGTACTGCTCAGCGTGTAATCCATCCCCCCGATCCGCAATGTTGTCCTTCGATTTTGTAAAAACAGGGCAGGACCGCATCGGGAATAAAATAAATACCACCGGCATGCGTTGGATTTTTGTTGGAACGTGTATTGTTAATGTTAATTTCATCAGTTGAAAATTATCAAACTAACCATAAAAACTGACAAAATGAAAACAGCAAAGCTTATTGCCGCATTTTTTGTTCTGGTTCTTGTCCTGAATGCATCTGGACAGAACCCTGATTTCAGAAACTCAAACTGGGGAATGGATTCGGCCATGGTTAAAAGATATGAAACCGCATCCTTCATCGATTCGAAAAACAACAGTCTTGTTTTCAGCGGAAAGCTCAGCAACCTGGATGCTAAAATTGTTTACGATTTTACCGCATCCAACCAGTTATACCAGGCTTTTTACCTGATCAGGCTGAACAGCAAGACACCTTCACTTTATGTTAAATATTTTCAATTGTTTCAGGAATTAATCACGAAAAAATATTCCGAACCCCTGAAAAAATCAGCCTTTACAATAAACGGTAAAGCGATTACACCTGATGAGTGGGCCTCCAACCTGATATCTGATAACCTGAACCTCGAAACAAAATGGAAGACCGAAAAAACAGATATTGACCTTTTCCTGTACAGTATAAACGATGAATTGTATATCGAAATAAGGTATGCATCTCTTGATTACACCAAAAAGGCAGATGAGGAAAAAAAGGTGGAAATTCTGAAATCGTTATAAAAATCCGCCTTTTGATTTGCAAATTTCAGCACCGTTTTCATAATTTTGGTTGTAATTCTGAAAATTAATCCAAATCACCATGAGAACGATCTTTGCAATCATGCTTTTCCTTCCCTCCCTGTTTGCAGGAGCAGCCTGCGGAGCGGATCCCGTAATCACATTCTCATTCTCAGGTGTTTGCAACGGACAGCATATTGCAATGACCGGAATTAATATTAAAAACATCACAAGGAACTGTGACACGACACTCTCCTGGCCAGATACGACGCTGACCCTGAACATAATGGGTACGGATGAATATTATTTTTCTGAAAACGACCTGCAGGTGTTTCAGAATGTGCCTAACCCTGTAGAGGAGAATGCTACCGTGAAAATCCATGCCCCGGAGCGGGGTTTGTACAAGATTCAGATCATTGAATTTTCCGGGAAAATTGTAATTTCATTAAATGCTGAGTTGCAAAAGGGGGATCACCGTTTCTTATTCACCCCCGGCACCAGTCAGCAATATCTTCTCACGGTGGCCTGCAAAACCGGATCAAAAAGTATCAAAATCCTCTCGGATTTTACACACCCTCACGCGGGATGTAGGCTGACAGAAATTGGTGAACCATCAGGGGAGCCGGTATTTAAAAATTCAAAGCCCTCGGGTAAATTTACTTTTAATGCCGGTGACAGCCTCAGGTTCACAGGCAATTTTAATGGCCTTTTCGCCATTTTGCTGGATGCCCCGGCAACCAACAGGAGCTACCTCTTTAATTCTATAAGCATACCACCTGCCGTTACAACTTCCGATATCACCTATATACATGAAT
>JBAXFZ010000013.1:0-23331 GCA_037139685.1 Bacteroidota bacterium | reverse complement strand
CACGCGCCCAGATACCCTCCTCCTCATTATTTACAATCGGAATCTTTACCCTGATACGGTACTCATTGTCGGGGTCCCCCTCCAGGGCAGTAACAACCCCGATCTGGAGGCCATGAACGGCAGGGATCATCCCCGAAGCCGGCAGCGGGTTGATGTTGTATAGCTCGGCAAACCATTCAGGTTTGATGCCAAACTGAACATCGCTTAACCAGTTGCCTTCTGAAAGGGTATGCAGCACCCCGCTTATGAGAACGGCTCCGTTAAACCGGTCGCTTATCCCTTTCAGGTTCAGCAACTGCCCGGGTTTCAGAATCGAATCACCCTGTAACTGCACTCTTCCCCTGATCTTTGATAACTGCTGCAGCGAACTCTTGGCGTCAACCCATTCCTGCAGGATCTCAGGTTTGAGATACCCTGTATGTTTAAGTTCACAGGTGATACTGCCTGAAGCTGTGGCCAGGTCCGATTCGCTCAGGTTCCCGGCCCTGTTTATCGCCGGGTTGGCGGCATCGGTATCTGCAATAGCCTGTCCCGAAAAATCCCAGGTTGTTGCTTTGTATGAACTGAACTGGTTGCGCGCATCAATCTCGGCATCGAAAGTGAAAATATTTCTTCCAAATTCGGCATTCATCACCGGGCTCTGTGAGAAATCAGGCTTTTTTACTGTAATGGTCCCATCACCGGCCAGGCATAACCTGCCGCAAACCTGGGCACGGCTTACCATAAAGTCCCAGTCGGAGCTGGCATACTGAACCAGTTCATGGTGGGTCTGGCTGGTTGCTTCCACATCTGCGACAAGGCCTGCATCCGCAATCAGTGTTTCTATCGCGTCACTGTCCCTGCTCTCGTAAAAGATGCGGCTTTTACGCCCCAGCGTCATCTTAAAGGCTTTGTCCTTGCATACAATCACCAGGGATGTGAAATTCTGCTCAATTTTTACCGAATGGCTGACGATTATGCCTTTGAAGATGCTCTGTTCCCTGGTTTTATATCCTATTTTTATCTCGATCTCCTTTCCCGGGATGAAAAAATCCTCGTTGCTGCCATCAAACATCTGCCGGGCGGCATCACCATCGGGTATGATAATGGTTGCAGTCGGTATCCTGTTAAACTCCCGGCTGACCGACATGCGACCGATCCCATATTTGCCCGGAACCACTGTTCCGTCAATGATCAGTATGTATGTTGCCAGTCCGGGGTTATCTGATACCATGTTGCCGTGTGAACTCATTCACTGGTTTTTTTCAGAGGAGGAAAGTAGATTTTCATTCCTGGTTTCAAATTCCTGAAGTTGACGATTTTATTCACGCGGGCCACTTCCAGGAAATATTTCGGATCGCGGTAAACCTCATTGCAAAGCAGGGGAAGGGTATCCCCTTTTGCCACGCAACGCACATGAGTGAGGTCGGGCGAACTCCTGTTTTCCAGGGCCTCTCTCTCAGCTCTGGTGATGGTTTTTTCCAGTGTAAGGGTAACAAATGCCCGGATGGGGAATCCCCCCGGGTTGAACAGTTTGTAATCGATATCCATGTTGGTTGCCCTGCACTCAATATCAACTGAGCCCCAGACTACCTTCAGATAATTGGGTTCGTGGCTTTTACCATTCATTTTGAAGGTAATGTTCTTGAACTTGTCGATCTGGGGGACAATTCCCTTGTCATCCTTCTGCGGGGAAGACCCGGATGAAGAGGCACCTGCAGAACTGCCCTTGTTGCCCTGGGGAAATATGCCGGTTGAATCAAAGAGAATCTTCAAACTCAGCGTTTCAGGCAGCGTCTTGTTGTATTTAAGGTCATAACCGCTGGTCCCGGCCGGCTGATTGTCGGAATAGGATATAGTAATCGATTCCTGGTAGCTGTCGGGATTTATCCAAACTTTATAACTTTCACCTATTTGGGACTGATCTGAGAATGTATCGTCCTTATAGGCCGTAACAGTCATATTTACCAATTCGCCCATCTCAACGCTCTTTAAGATTTTTCAAAGTCTCTTCAATGGCCTCCACCATTTTCTCATGTGACGGGACCTTTTTCTGGCCTGGTTTCGTGCCTTCGGCAACCTGTTTATCTCCCTTGATTTTAATAGTGATGGTCAGGTTTCTGATTTCGACGGGCATATTAGTAGATAGTTTTGAAGTACTGATATTTCAATTCCAGGGTTTCGATTACGACAGAGGCTGTTTCAGCATTGAACTCACCGATGTCGTATTTGCAGGGGTAGGCCTGGATCACCTTCCACGAATGAAGAGGCAGATGGTTCTCATCCATCAGTACGATCAACAGGTCGAGCGGTTTGAACTTAAAATCCTCAAAGGCATGCTCGCACCATTTGGTCAACGGTGAAGGGGTTGGCTTCAAACCCCTCTTCAGCTTCAGGTTTTCAAACTTGAGGCCTACAGGCAAATCCTTGTGCAGGTAGCTTGGACCGCCTGCATTTAACGGCTCTGTTTCAATGGTTACTGTAAGCCCGCTCACCGATTGAAAGCTCAGATCAATCGGTGATGGCGCCAGCCCGTTGAAATAGACAGCGAAATGGAAACCGGGAGCCGGATAGGTTAAAAATTCATCCATTCTGAATCGATAATCCTTCGTGTTTTATCACCATTGTCTCGATGGCAATTTCATTTCCTTCGGCCTTCAGGTCGGGCGAGGTGATCTTGGAGGGCCATGCATTCTTGATTTTCCAGGTAACCACCGGGGCATGGGATTCATCGAGTAAACTGATGGTGACATCCCTCCGTTGAATAATATTGAGACTCACTGTATTATACCATTCATAGAACTCATTGTCGCCTTTAAATACGCCGCGTTTGAGCGTAACATCACCGAACTGCTGAAGACCGGGCATTTTTATTTTATGGTATTCAGGAGATGCCCCGTCGCGGTATTCAAGCGCCTGGATTTCGAGATCAAGACCCGAAACTTCCTGAAATCCTATTTTTGTTCCGCCCCAATCAACCTGGAAATGGAACTTGGGTAATGGATAATTTGCCATGACTGTTGATTTTTATTTGTTTATAACTACCTGTTTATCATGTAAATATTTAAATATCACTCAATGGATCAACTGTTTCCCGAGAGCATTTTGTGACTGAAACGGAGGACAATAAACTCGGCGGGGCGAACCACTGCCATCCCGATCTCTATGATCATTCTTCCCTCCAGTATATCGATTTCGGTCATGGTGTTGTTCAGCCCCACATTCACATAGAAGGCATCCTCAGGTTTTGCTCCCTGCAGGGCTCCTGCCCTCCATTGCAGCATAAGGAAATTCCCGATCATCGAACGCACCTTCATCCAGGTGTTTGCATCGTTCGGTTCAAATACAAAGGGGGCGGTGGCCTTCTTTATACTTTCTTCGGCCATGATAAAGAAGCGTCTTACCGGGATGTACCGCCATTCGTTATCGTTACCGGCCAGCGTGCGGGCACCCCAGACAAGTGTACCCTTCCCCGTGAATGCCCGGATGGCATTGATCGATTTCCCGGAGGTGTCAACATTCAGGGTCTCCTGGTCGGAGTTGTCGAGTTTCACTGCAGGCCCGATTACCGAACCAAGACTGACATTGGCCGGGGCCTTCCAGACCCCCCGCGTGCCGTCGACCATGGCGTAAATTCCTGCGATCGCCCCCGAAGGAGGCATTGTGCGCATGGTCTCGTTAATTTTATCCTGGATCGTGGTGAAAAAAGTATGGGAGGCCATGATCATCTTCCTGGCCAGGGCAATCTCGTAAACCGCAGCATCATAGATGCTCTGGTAATTTTTTAGAATTTCCGATGACGAATCACAGAGGGTCGCGATAATGGCCAGGCAGCCATCCTTATCATGCGTAAAGATGTCCTTGCTGCCATCAAGGGCAGCAATTGCACTGTAGGCTTTCATTCCAAACCAGCCCGGCGCACCCTCAAGGTATTCGTATTGCGGCGTGATAACGGCAGTGCCTCTCCAGGTTGTATTGGCAATCACTGTCGAACTTTTCTCCACCTTGACCAGGTTGACCAGGGCATCGGTAAGGCTTGATTTTGACTTCAAGTTCAGGACCAGGCTTCGGAACTTCCCGGGTGCGGTGCCTGCATATACTTCCGAGAACCTGAAACACCTTGCCACCTGTGATAGCAGGGCCAGGTAATTGGTCATCGAGACAAAAAGCTGCGGCTTCCCGGCGTTATCCGGGTCGCTGATCTCCGCAATGTAGCGGGCAAGCAGGGTGTTTACAAAACCGGGACTGTCGCAAAGCAATTTTTGGCCGACAGCCGCCTCGTACAATTTCTGTTTTACAAGGATATCCGCGTATGCTGTGAGGATAGCAGTTCTGGACTTTGTCTCGAGAACGGCGATGATGGCCTTGTAACCAGCCTGGTCGGCTGTAAAGGTTTCGGGTGTCCCCGAATCAAAGGGAACAATCTTGTCATAGGTAATAAACCCCTTTACATCCTTGCCAAACCATCCGTTATCGCCAAGGGCTGTGTAAATGGCCCCGACAATGGCCGGGGTTCGTGCTGGCCTTGTATGGTTTATGGTTCCCGGGTTCAGTTCAACGGATACCAGGTCGCAGATTGCCTTTATCAGTGGGGCTTTGGATTTGTTTACGGCAAAGCATTGCCGGTATGCGGGACCGGTGAGGTCTGATGCTGCATCTTCGCCCAGTTTGAAGCACCTGGCGACCGAGGCCAGAAGGTTCATATAGGATGTCAGGTTATTGGCCGCATCGGTGGCATCTTTTCCTGCGTTGCCGGTTAAGTCGGAGGAAAGTGCATCAATATTGCTCTTGTATTTATCCAGCAATCCATTCAGGTAGGCAACCCCGATTACTGCGGGATCGGACGGGTCGCCTTCAAGAAATGTTTTCACCTTGAAGTTGTCGACGAGGCTCTCGTCACCTGAAAATCCAGGAACATGGTCCCCCAGGGCGAGCGCCGCACGTGAGTGGCCTCTTTTCATTTCGTCAGGCAATGCCGCGGATTCAGCATTCCTGGCGGCGAGTGCCGTGATCATCGCTTTTTCGGAATCTCCATTGCAAAGCGGGATTAGGTCTGTAACAGGAATCCCCCCGCTTTTCAGCTGCAGCCGCTCGAAACCGGCATCGTAATTATAACTGCTGATGATCCAGGGATAATAGGCCGCACCGTAATTGAGGTTATTGACGCCTGATTTGTTCCTGAAATCGGCAACCGGATGAACCGACAATCCCTCCGGGTTGTTCCCGTTGTAAATATCCAGGATTGCAAAACGATCCTGTAATGAAGCGCACTGGCTGATCTGTTGCACCTGCAATGCCGTAAAGGAATCAATATCGGGCAGCCCGACGGCATCGGGAGTAACCAGCAAGGTTGGTTCATCACACTTTTTCAGGGCATCAATCCCTTCCCTGATCGGCTTGCCCGGGTCGGCAGGGTCGGTCGGATCGGTATAGAGACCGGCACTTACGACATAGCAGATCCCGCCGCCATTATCATAAAACAGGCAAAGCGAATCATACAGGTAAAAGCGCTTGTCGGGGGTGACCAGCCCCGGAACAGGTGATGCAGGGTAACCATCGACAGTCACCTCATAGCTGGCGGGGATATAGCCGGCGCCAAAAATGGTTTTGAACTCAAGCAGTGATCCGATCCTTACCGGCAGGTTCAGGAGACTCTTCCCATTGCTGCCGGTATTAATTTCGGTGTAACCTACGAATGCGGGAATGGCCGTTTCAACCTGGGCAACCGAGGGGGGAAACAGGTTTATTTCGCTGACATAGACACCCGGTGTTTTATAAGTCATGACAAATGGTTTTTAAATGGTAATAATACATTATGAAACGGCCATTTTGTGACTGAAGCGAAGGATGATAAACTCTGCGGGGCGCACCACGGCCATCCCGATCTCAATGATCATCCTTCCCTCGAGGATATCGAGGGCGGTCATGGTTTCGCCGAGCCCGACCTTTACGAAGAAGGCATCACCGGGCTTTGCACCCATCATGGCCCCGTCGCGCCATTTCAGCGTCAGGTAATTTTCGATCATAGCCCTGACCTTGATCCATGTATTGGCATCATTAGGTTCAAAAACAAAGGGTTCACTGGCCTTTTTCACACTCTCTTCGACCATATTGTAGAAACGACGCACACTCACATATTTCCATTCGTTGTCGTTCCCGGCCAGGGTCCTAGCTCCCCACACGAGTACACCCTTACCCGTGAATGTGCGGATGGCATTGATGGATTTACCGGTCCCTGTAACGTTCATATCTTCCTGGTCAGACTCGTCAATCCTTACCATGGGTTCCGTGACATAGGCAAGGCTCACATTGGCCGGTGATTTCCATACTCCCCTCGAATTATCAACGGTTGCATAAACCCCTGCAATCGATGAGGCCGGCGGCAGTACAAGCCTGAAGGCACCTGCCTGCTTTTTTATTTCATTGTAAAGCTGGTTGCATTTATGAAAAAGCGAATGATCCTGGCAGGCCGGATCGTCGTTCCGCAGGTACCAGTCGGTCGTTCCCGCCTTGATTTTATATCTGACTTCATCGGCATAATAGCCCAGGGTGGTTTGCAGCCAAGGGAAATAGGCGGCTCCATAAGAAAGGCTATTGTTTCCAACCCCCGAACGGAATGCCTCGAGACCATCAAGGGCTGTCGCTTTCGGTGTATCGAGAATCACCACGCGGTCCATCAGGTCGGCAGCCTGTTTCAGGGCGAGCTGGTACAGTCCGTATTGGTCGGTTTCCGATAGTACGGCAGCATCGCAGAAGACGATCATGGTTGGCTCATCCTCTTTTCTCAATGCATCGAGCGCATCATTCAGCACCTTTTTGGCAGTTATGGGATCATATGTTGTATAGGTTCCGCATGAAACTATGTAACATGGGCCTCCCCCATTGGCAAAATACATCTGGAGGCAGTAATAAAGCCTGAATTTCAAATCGGGTGCGGGGTCATGGATATTATCTCCGTCGAGCACATAGACTCCTGAACCGACAGCGGTTTCCTTGATTTTAACATACCCGTCCGGGTTGCCAATGTCGGTGAAATTATGAAAATTGGTTTGTTTCGGGAAACCGAATATCTCTTCATAGTTGAGAAGCGACTTTATCCGTACAGGCTTGTTCAGCAGGGGCTGACCTTTATAATTGCCATTTTCAGTAAAACCCAGGAAAGCCGGGATGGCTGTTTCAACTTCTGCAACTGATGAGGGAAGCTTTGCAATTTCTTCGATATAGACACCTGGTGTTTTCAATGTTGCTGCCATAATAAAATGTTTTAAGGTGTTGGATTCTTTATGTTGAGATTTACTGTGATTGATATTTTATCTTTTGCCGGGGGAAATGCAGTTACTTCAAGCCTGAGAGAAGCAGTTTGCCTGGATTGGTAATCCTTTTCCAGGTATGGCAGCAGGGACCCGGGGTCGGGAGGAATCGGCGGGGTCATGGTGGCGGCACCACCTGCGATACCGAAAGCATGTTCCATATAGCGGTTCACCGCGGCAGGATAACCAAGTCCTTCCCATAATGTTTCTGCCGTAAAGGTGGGTTTTGCAATAAAAAGGAACCGGAGTACAAGCGGTCCGGTGCCAGCGGAAGGTTCGAGCGTTCCTGCAGCTGAGGTTTTTCCGGATGGTCCGAAGGTTTCGTAACAAACAGTTTCCGATCTCTGGAAAATGAGGAATCCCCCTGCATTTGGAAGAAATCTAAGCTTTAATCCTTCCATGAGCCGGAGGGTGTCTTTGTCAGGGATAATCCTGCATTCATCCTGCGTAAGAGGATGCTTATCAAGCACTACCACTATGACCGGGTTGTATGCCAGAACAAAACTGCTCACATTTCTGATATTTTACCCTTGATAACCGTAATTACTGATTGCATATGCTCCTTGTCATATTCAAGTTCGGCCACGCGAGCCTTATAGATCACATGGGGATATTGCTTTCCCCCGAGTGTCGCCCATATCTGGTTAAGTTGTTCGAATGTAGGTGAAAACAACTCCAGTCTCAGGTCCACTTCATACCCGTCGGAATTGAACCTGTAGCTGTTGTTTGTTTGAAAGTACCTGATAATCCTGTGGATCGCAGCCACGGCGAAATCATACTGGAGGGTTGCTGAAAAAAGCAGGTAATAATTCAGGTAAATTTTAGGGTACCGCTTATCGGCCTTGTACCTGGCATCCGCATCATCCAGTATAACCTGTTTCTGATTGGGAAAATTCTTCAGGGAGGTCTCCTCCTCGATCCTGATAATGGTGATCCAGAGATTTGTGGTACTGTTGGTCAGGTGCTCAGTCTCGAAATTTGCGATATTGCCGACCCCGGCTACAACCGAAGGGGTGATTGCGGGGGTATTCAGATTTATATAGGAATTAAGGCCATCTTTAACTTGAAGATAAAAATCATTTAGCATGATACATGCATTTTAACAACCTGAACCTTTCAAACTATTTTTTGGCTGGTATCGACAAATCTGTGCATTCCGGGGAGGAACCCGGATGGTTATTTCTTTGTTATATTGACAGAAATGATGCAGGATCAGTCAGGATACAACGATTTACCGGGCGACAAATATAAGGACGATATTAGGGAAAGTCAAGTATTTATTTAAAAAAAACAGTTTCCCCAACCGAATGCAGGAAAAAACCGTCATCAAAGGTGCTTTACTTTTTCCTGATAAAAGTCCTGGCAGCTGATTTTGCCCCATCATGAAATACGATTGTAAACAGTCCTGAGGGTAAGGCAGAGAGGTGGATCTGCTGCCGCAGCCCATTGATGGCACCCGTTTCCATCAACCTGCCATCGGAGAGAAGGATTTCATACCGGGGATTAGCAAGAGGAGGTTCCAGTGTCACCGTAAGAATATCTCCGGCGGGGTTGGGAAATATCTGCAGCCCATGCTGCCATGCATGTTCAGCAACAGTCCCGATTATGGTATTGTTACCTGAAATGAGCTGGAATTCCGGATCAAAATAAACCGAATCAACGGTAAAGGGTACGGTCACCGTGAATGCCTGGTCCTGAAATGTATTTAAAACACGGACAATGGTATCCCTCGATCCGTTTTTGAACTGCAAGGGGATCGGCATGGGAAAAAATGAAACCGACGGATGCGATTGTGCCTGGTTTACCGTGAGGGTTACAAGGCTGCCAGCCTGCGACCAGCCGATATGATAGGATGGATAACCTTCGCCTGTGAACCAGTCGTTAAAATACCATGTGAGATCCTGCCCGCAGGCGCTTTCCAGGTGCGCTTTCAAATCGGCCGTATGTGCAAATCCATAGGAAAGCCCGGTATCGGAAAGATAATTTCTGAGTGCTGCAAAAAAGGCAGAATCCCCCATGATCCACCTGAGCTGGTGCAAAATCATGGCCCCTTTGGCATACGAAAGGCGACTGTCGAATATGCGGTTCACAGTTGTGGTATCGGTACAGAAAACCGAGCCGCCCGGCTGGGAAACGATGCTTTTTATCCTCACTTCACGGAACCTGCTCCACCAGTCAGGGAGGAGATGTTCATAGCAGAGCCCCGAGAGATAGGTAGCAAACCCTTCATTAAGCCATATATCGCTCCAGCTGGCACAGGTGACCTTATCACCGAACCACTGGTGTGCCAGTTCATGGGCAATAAGTTCAAAACCAAAGGAGACGACAAAGGTCATGGTCTGATGTTCCATGCCTCCGCCCCATCCGAACTGGGCATGTCCATATTTTTCATTCTGGAAAGGATAGATGCCGAAGAGTGAGTCGTAAACCTGGATCATCGGTACAACTTCGGCTGTTTGAGCGAAGGCTGTTGCCGAATCTTCGGGGTAAACATAATTGACGACCTTCAGTGTGTCGTTCCCGAAGGGAACAAGGTGTGTATACCGGGTATAATTGGTCACTGCAAGACAAACCAGGTAGGTGGCAATCGGGTAACGGTGTTTCCAGTGGTAAATAACAGCAGCACCATCGGAAATTGATGATACCAGGATGCCGTTGCTGGCCGACCGGTACTCCGGAGAGGTACGGATATAAATATCGACCGAGTCGGCTTTGTCGGTCAGGCTGTTTTTGCAGGGCCACCAGTCGCTTGCCCCATAAGGTTCCGAAAGGGTCCAGATCACAGGGGCCCCGCCGTGGGTGCTTTGCACAAAGGAGCCAAATCCGTTGTCAGGCGGAATTCCATGATAATAAACCGTAACAGAGTCGGCCACCCCCTGTGGCAGCGTGTTTGAAAATTTGATTATTACCAAACCTGAAGTATGATGCCACGAAAGAGTACCCAGGCGATACCTGACCGAATCGACGGTGAGTTCCTGGTCAAGGTCGAATGCAATGGAGTCAAAACCCGGCACCACCGGTTTAAAGAGGGTGGTAACATTCCCCGAAACAGCCTTTACGGCCGGGTCAATGTTCCAGAAACAGCGGTACCATTTCACATCATAACCTGATGTATTTGAGGCAGACACGGGAGCAAGCCTGCCGGTGACGGCATCACGTTCCTCACCGGCTATTTTCGTCAGGTCATGTGCCTGGAAGACACCCTGGCCGTGCAGCAGCCCGGAAAACAGCACCCCTGCAATGATGACGATCCTTCTGAACTTCATTTCAATATTTTAATGATCAGTGAATAATCTTCTCCTTCACCTTTTTCAGCGTCCCGAACAGATGGTTCATCCGTGATGTATGATTTTCGTATGTGAGTGGTTTATATTCAAATACTTTGGCCAGTCCTTCTTCCGTCACATCCAGGTATTCCATCACATGCTGAGCATTTGCAGGAATTTCCCAGAGATTGTCTTTTTCCATCATCTCAAGGCCATGTTCCCGCGAAATTTCACCCCGCCTGATCATGTTGCTGTACTGGCATATACGCCGTTCGTAACCATAAATCCTGTTGCGTGCGAAATTGGTGAATGGTTCTGCAATGCAATCAAAGTGTTTTGTGTATTCAGAAGTACGCGCATCCTCCCAGCCAAGTTCATTGCTTATAATCGCCCCCATCTCTTTATCCATAGGGTTCTCGATATAAAACAGGGGAAATATCAGCCGGCCGAAATATCCGGTCCGTTTCAACAATGTCTGGGTGAAATAATTCAGGTTAGGATATATCAGGAAGTTATTTATCTCCCCGGAGGAGATCGATCCTAATTTTTTCATGACATACCTGAAACGCGAAATATCCTGGACACTGTCGGGCACAAACGAATCATTTTCCAGGGGAGAAACCCCACTTATGATCAGCGGGAGTTTGTAATCATGTGAAACCTTCAGGATACTGTTGTTTGTACCTATGTCGCATGCACCGCAGATATCTCCCGTATACCTGAACATTATGCGGTACACCTTCTGAAGTATGGCCGGGTCGGTTCGGTGGAAAATGTGGTGAGCACCTGCATTTTTAACCGTCGTTGAGATGTTTTTCAGGGCCAGCGGGCTTAAGAAGCCATTGTCGTAAGTCATTGCAAGAACCCTCAGCTTATACTTCCTCGCTGCCAGGTAAAGCATGTAGGTGCTGTCCTTGCCCCCGCTTAACGGCACCAGTACATCATAGTCAAGTTTCCGCCTCCGGGCGATGCCCCTGGCATTATCAAAGGCAGAAACCAGTTGCTGCTCTCCGATGGGACTGAATTTCTGGTATTTGTCACAGAATTCACATTCGCCCTTTTCGGTAAATGTAAGACCCGGGTAGCGGTCGTCTAAAATACAGGTAGCACATGTTTTCATAAAAAGCAGGAAACAGTTTACACTTTGCACTTTTCATTTTGCATTTTGCATTTTGCATTTCACTTCCGTCCTTCCCTCTCCAGCTTCGTGATCCTTTCAGCCAGTTCAGGCAAATTGCGGAAAAGCGCGATGGATCTTCTGAACTTCGACACCTCCAGTGCAGGAATGCCCAGGTAGGCCTGGCCGGGTTTGGTGAGGCTCCTAGAAACTCCTGTTGCGCCTCCCAGCATCGTACCATCGGCAATGGTGATATGGTTGGTCATCGAAACGTGTCCGCTGATCATGCAGTTCCTGCCGACCTTTACCGATCCTGCAATGCCGGTTCCAGCTGCAATGACCGTATTTTCACCGATTTCGACATTGTGGGCGATATGGATAAGATTGTCGAACTTAACCCCTTTGCGCAGGATGGTCGAACCGAAGGTAGCCCTGTCGATGGCACAGTTGGCGCCGATCTCCACATCATCCTCTATAACCACGTTGCCGATCTGCGGTACTTTTACATTCAGTCCATCCTGCTGGTTGAAACGGAAACCGTCGCTTCCGATTACCGTTCCGGCATGGAGAATACAATTATTCCCGATTATGTTATCGGAATATATCTTCACACCCGAAAACAGCATGGTGTCGTTGCCAATGGTGCAGTTATCGTCGATGAAGACATGGGGGTATATCTTGACATTTCTCCCGATCACCACTTTGTCACCGATAACGGCAAAATCGCCGACATAGACATTTTCACCCAGGCTGGCCGATGGGGAGACCGAACTTCGGGGAGAGATGCCCCGTTTGTCGTACTTGATTTTATTGTAAACCTCGAGCAGTTTTGCAAAGGCGATGTCGGCGCTTTCAACCCTGATCAAGGTTGCAGCCACGGGATGTTCGGCAGCAAACGAATTGTTCACGATGACGATCGATGCCCTGGTGTTGTAAATAAACTGGGTATAAAGCGGGTTGGCCAGGAACGAAAGGGAACCCGGCACACCCTCTTCTATTTTTGACAATTTCGAGATGGTTGTCCCGGGGTTGCCTTCAATGGTCCCGCCGATCATACCGGCTATTTGTGCAGCACTGAATTCCATAAATAAATTGTTTCTGGTTTTTATGACTGCAAGATAATATTTTCATCCGTACGGCAGATATCTTATCCTGGAAACAGGGCTGATTTTCCTTATAAAAATTATTTAATATCCTGGAAATTACCCTGACTGGTTCGTCAACACCGGGACATGGCAAAAAATTCAAGGCAGGGGCAATCCCTGTTCCATGAAAATCATTTGCATGCCTGCTGTTATCTTCCGGGTTATTCGTACCCGCTTTTGATCACAGTCAGGATCATCTTAAACCTGCCGTTTGCTTTGATATGATTGGGTTCATGTGCAGGGATCACAATCGACTGGCCGGTAGCAAGGAGATGCGACTCCCCGCTGATCACGATTTCCGCCTTACCTTCAATGATCTGGGCAAAGGTGTCGAAAGGAGTGGTTTTTTCGGTTAAGCCCTCCCCACTGTCGAATGACATGACACTGATATTGCCTGTCGATTTTTTCAGTATTGTTTTGATAACCACCGAATTTGGCACATATTCGATGATCTCGACGGTAATGTGAGCTTTCGATTTTTCAACTTCGTTGATGTCCATTTCGTGTTTGTTAATTTTAGTAACCGTAGCAGATGAACAGGATTTCCCCCTCATGATCAGAAACACCGCCTGGAATCAGACAACCGGATCCGGTAATTTTTAATCCGGCTGGCTGCCCCCGGGCGGTGTGAGGGAGATGGCAGTTAAATATGATTATAATGCTGAAATAATCTTGTGCAATTCTTCCTTTGTTTTTCCAAGTTTGACCTGGATTCTTCCCAGCATCTCCTCTTTCTTGCCTGATTCGAACATCAGGTCATTGTCTGTTAATGTTGCAAATTTCTGTTTGAGTTTACCTTTCTGCTCATTCCAGTTTCCCTTTACTTCCGTGGTATTCATTTTACTGTCTTTATTGTGAAAACATTTTCACCATGCAAAGTTCAGGAACCTGGTCCCGTGATTCATTACACAATTTCATTGAAGAGTTACATGATTCACACTTTTATCACCGTGCAGGACAAACCGGAAGTCATCAAAGGTAATGTTAATAAACATATTGAAAATTAGGAATTTATTAAATAGTTCACTACCTTTGAATAAATCGGAAACGATCCTTCCTGCAGTCCCTGGTTACGCCATTTCCCCCTCACTGCACTATATTTACACCTGGCATTAAAAGAGCCCCTGCTCATGAAACCATGACAAAAACAATTATTTCTGAAGATTCAGATATCTCAGAGGCAGCCAGGATTCAACTGGCGATTTCAGAAACACGTTACCGCCGTCTTTTTGAAACTGCCAAAGACGGAATCCTGATTCTGGACGACAAAACCGGTATGATCATGGATGTTAATCCATTTTTAATCGATTTGCTTGGCTACTCAAAGGAACAGTTTATTGAAAAGGCGATCTGGGAGATCGGGTTCTTTAAAGATATCGTGGCAAACAGGGATAACTTCACGGAATTGCAGGAAAAGGAGTACATCCGTTATGAAGATCTTCCCCTTGAAACAGCCGACGGCCGCACGATACATGTTGAGTTCGTCAGCAATGTTTACCTGGTTGACAAGCAGAAGGTGATCCAGTGCAACATCCGTGACATGACCAAACGGGTGGCTGCTGAAATGGCCATGATCGCCTCCGAAACACGTTATCGCCGGCTGTTTGAGACGGCCAAAGACGGGATTTTGATCCTCGATGCAGAGTCAGGCAAAATCGTCGATGTCAACCCTTTCTTAATAAGCCTTCTGGGTTACTCGAGGGAACAGTTCATTGAAAAGACGATTTGGGAGATAGGGTTCTTTAAGGATATCGTAGCCAACCAGGAAAATTTCCTTGAATTAAAGGAAAAGGAATATGCCAGGTATGAAGATTTGCCGCTGGAAACGGCCGATGGCCGGAAAATCGATGTTGAATTCGTGAGCAACGTATACCTGGTAAACCACCAGAAGGTGATCCAGTGCAACATCCGTGACATCACCGACAGGGTCAGGGTCGAACGGTTTCAGCACCTCTCCAATGTTATCTTGGGAATTCTTTCAGGCAGTTCCGGGTTGAAAGAGAGGATCAGCAATATCCTCCGGGCGATCCGCGATGAAACAAAATTTTCGGCTGTGGGGATCCGGCTTCAGAATGAGGATGACTTTCCCTATTTTGCCCAATACGGGTTTACCGAGAAACATCTGCTTAGGGGGAACCATATTGCTGCACTAACCATCAGTGGCGGCACATACGAGACCTGCGACGGCAAACTGGTTCCGGAATGTTTATGCGATTATGTATTATCCGGGAAAACATTCGGGCCCGGATCATTATTCACCCCTGCCGGGAGTTTCTGGTGCAACGACACTTCGACCCTGGCATCCCTGGCAAAAGCGCAGTATCCGTCAGTTAAATTAAAAAAACTATGCATCGATGATGGGTATGGTTCAATTGCCATCATCCCGATCATGATTCATGATGAAATAGTTGGCATCCTGCAAATGAATGAAAAGAAAAAGGGTGCATTTACAATAGATATGATCACCTTTTTCGAGGCAATCTGTTCCAGCATCGGAACAGCAATCATGCGGAAACAGATCTTGGAAAAACTCCGATCGAGCGAAGAACGCTACAGGAAGGCCCAGGAGGTTGGTCATATCGGGGGTTGGGAATATGATGTGAAAAATGACCAGTTCTGGGGATCGGAAGAGGGAAAAAGAATTTACGGGTTTGATCAGGTATTTGATATTTTCAAAGTTGAAGAGGTAATGAATTGCGTACTTGATAAAGCCGGGGTGAACATGGCCCTTACCGAGCTGATCGCCAACGACAAGCCTTACAATATTGTATTTGATATCATTCCACTGCACTCTACCACTATCAGGACCATTAACTCGATCGCCGAGTTATCCAGGGATGAAAACGGGGAGCCATCGAAAGTTACCGGTGTCATGCAGGATATTACCGATCGTGTTCATGCCCGCGAGGAGCTAATCATCGCCAGGGATCATGCCGAGGAGAGCGACCGGCTGAAGTCGGCGTTTCTTGCCAACATGAGTCATGAAATCAGGACACCCATGAACGGCATTCTCGGTTTTGCCTCACTGCTTAAAGAGCCTGGTTTATCAGGTGCCGAACAGAAAGATTACATCAGCATTATAGAGCGAAGCGGGGCGCGAATGCTTAATATCATAAACGATATAGTAAGTATCTCGAAAATTGAATCGGGACAAATGGAAGTCTCCCTTTCCAAAGCGAGTATAATGGACCAGATGGATTACATTTACACCTTTTTCAAGCCGGAGGCTGAGAAAAAGGGACTTCGTTTTATCCGGACAAACTCATTGCAGCATAACAGTACAATCATTGTTACCGACCACGAAAAACTTTATGCAATCCTGCTCAACCTTGTTAACAATTCCATCAAATTCTGCGATACGGAACCATCGAGTTCGGGTGCAGGTCGGCGGCGGGATATCTTGAATTTTATGTGAAAGACACAGGCATCGGGATTCCGAAAGCCCGCCAGGAGGCAATCTTCGACCGTTTTATCCAGGCTGATATCAGCGATAAAAGAGCGTTCCAGGGAGCAGGGCTTGGTTTGTCAATTTCAAAAGCATATGTTGAGATGCTCGGGGGAAAAATCCGGGTAGAGAGTGAAGAGGGAGCGGGTTCGGCCTTTTATTTCACAATCCCGTTCATTCCTGAACCAACAGAAAAAAACAATCTTAATAATATCCCGCCGGAGAGCGAAACAGCCAATCAGCTTCAAAATCTGAAAATTTTAATTGTCGAAGATGATGAAACATCCGAATTATTGCTCACCATTGCTGTCAGGATGTTCAGCAAACAGATTTTAAAGGCCGGGACCGGGAAAGAGGCTGTTGAAGCTTGCCGAGACAATCCTGACATCGATTTAATCCTGATGGACATGAAGATGCCGGTGATGGACGGATTTACTGCGACCCGGAAAATCAGGGAGTTTAACCGTGATGTGATCATTATTGCTCAAACGGCTTATGGACTGGCGGGTGACAAGGAGAAGGCCATGGAAGCCGGGTGCACCGGCTATATTTCAAAACCGTTCAACAAAGCCTCACTGGCCGCTTTGGTGCAGCATATCATAAAAAACGGGGAACACAGGGAGGTACTGTTATAACAGGCGGACGTGATTCAGGAGATCTGCATATAAATCATAACTGCTGCAGCTGCCGTCATGAGAACCAGGGTTGCAAAACCCAGTATGTTTGAAATTTTGCCGTTGGTAAACTTCCCCATTATTTTCTTGTTGTTGGAAATATGCAGGATTATCGCAATAAGCACAGGCGCCGTCAGTCCATAAAGGATTGCCGAATAGATCAGCGCCTTGATCGGGGAAATGCCAATGTAGTTCAATGATAATCCCAGGACCAGGGAAACGGCGATGATCAGGTAAAATGCCTTTGCCTCATGAAATTTCTTATCAAGTCCCTCTTTCCATCCAAAGGTTTCGGTAAAGATATACGAAAGCGAGCCGCTTAACACAGGGATGGCCAGCAATCCCGTGCCGATGACCCCCACTGCAAACAGCAGGTAGGCTGACTTTCCAGCCAATGGTTTCAGGGCCGTCGCAGCCTGTTCAACCGTATCGATCTTGTGAATGCCGGCATTGAACAACACGGTGCCAGTGGTAAGAATGATAAAGAACATGACAATATTTGAAAACAGCATGCCGAAGTCGACATCCCTTTTCATTTCATGCATGATTCTTTTATTTACAACGAGGTGCCTTGGCTTTCCCTTACGGTCCTCCACCTCCATCGTTGCCTGCCAGAAAAAGAGATAGGGAGAGATGGTGGTTCCTAGGATGGCCACAAGTATGCTGATAAAGTTTTTATCAAAATGAACCTGAGGCACCAGGGCTGATTTCAACACGGCAAGCCAGTCCTGTTTATATAAAAAGGGAATAACAAGATAAACAAACAGGGCGATGCAGAGATATTTCAGAACCGATGCCATTTTCTGGTAAGGCAGGTAGATGATCAATCCCAAAAGCAGGAAAGTGAAAAAGATGCTGAAATAGATGGCATGAACTGAAGGAACAAGCAGGTTCCCCACGGCCCCCATTCCTGCAATATCGGCCCCTATATTCATTACAATGGCCGGGAAACTGAAAAACAACATCAGGTACAATACCGGTTTTGAATAATTTGATTTGAGCGTACCCGCCAGCCCGTGCGAGGTAACCAGGCCGATGCGGGCGCACATCTCCTGGATGGAGGCCATCAGCGGAAATGTTACCAGGGCAGTCCACAGGGTTGAAAGGCCGTAAGCTGCACCCGCCTGAGAATAGGTTGCAATTCCCGACGGATCGTCATCACTGGCCCCGGTAACAAGCCCGGGACCCAGTATCTTAAAGAACCGGTAAAATTTATTTAACCTGGTTTTTATTTTATTCATTTTCACTTCTGAATATGGCAGAGGTTTTTGGTTTTCATTACCAGGTAATCAACCTGTAGTCTGTTACTTTCCCGCCGGATGATACGGCAACTTTCTCTTCCTGAACAAATTAATAATTCCCCTCCCTGCCATAACAACAAGAGCGGGGTTCTTCTCCACAATATTGACAATGCCCAGCATGGCTGCATTGCCGAAAATCGTTTTAAAAGGGCTCCGCGTTATTTTTTTTACAAGAATCCTGGACAGATATCCGGCTGCCAGCCCGGCAATTGTGTTAACCATGCGGACCCCGGGTCCGTGCACTGCAGATGCCTGCATGATGGTGTTTTTAAGCATGTTGAGCGGTTTCAGGCTCTCGCAGGTATAAAGGAACTGTTCCTTAAGAATTGCTCCCTCCATCTCCTGCCTTCTTTCCAGCTGCAGAATCGCTTCCCTCAGGCTGGCTTCTGAATCTATTTTTCGCATGATAATGGTTCCCTGAGTGCCTGTTTAATGATCAGATCGCTGATTGGTTTTTTAATCCAGCCATGAAGAAAAAAATGAATAAACAAACCTGCAACCAGGTAAAATAAGGCCACAATAAATAAACCATAATATATTTTTCCAAGAAGTTCCCCCAGAAACAGCGCGAATCCCATGCTCAGAACAAATATGAACATTGCAAGCATGAGGATTGCGCTTAGTCTCGGTATTAAAGAGGTTACCACTGCAGCCGTTGTCTCAAGCAACCTGAGTTTTGAAAGCTCGAAGGTCGTCCTGCTGTATGAATCAATTCTGTCAAGAAAAGATTCAACAGTGTTTGTAAGGGTTTCAGGATCGGGGGTGTTCATTGCGTTCCTTACAATTCAGCTTTAACATCTTCCGCCAGGTGCTTCCCGCTTTTAGCCATTGCATTGGCATCTTTCCTGATTTTTTCAAATTTGTCCTTTATGCTTTCAGCAAACTCGTTAAATTTCTCACCCAATTCATCTGCATATTCATCGCTTTTACGGGAAATTTTCCGCCTGGTTGAAGAACCTCTTGCAGGAGCGAATAAGATACCCATGGATGCACCAACTGCTAAACCTGCCAAAACGCCTAATAAAATTTTTCCGGATCTCATAATTTAAGTTTTATAATTGTTAATATTCCTGTTTATAATTATTACCTGTTTTTACCATTGTCATGGTCGTTTTTCCCGTTTTTTTCATGACCGCGTTGATCGCCTTTGCCGCGTCCGGGCCCCTCCTGCCTTCCCCTGTCATGACCGGCATCTCTGCCGCCATGGTTGCCGTCACGTTCATTTTTCATCTCCGGGTGGCCCTTTCCCGGTCTCTCGCCTATGGTCCTTTGATTCTGACCGCGATAGCCCCTGGCATATTTCGTTTTATATTCCTTATAATGGGAATATGGGGCATTGCCATGGTAGTCGTTCATCACCACCTTATATCCGCCATACAGGTCGTAATCCCTGTACCGGGCGGGAAGACTGGACCTGTGAATCCACACTCCTCCCGAATTATAGATAAACATCGATGATTTAACATCGTAGAACGCCTCTACATCAGGCAGGTAGTAATAGTGAACATCGGCATATCCTGAAGGCCCCCAGAGCGGGGGCGTACCAAGATTGAGACTCACCGAAAACTGCGATTGTGCTGAGCTTGCAAAGAACAATGCAATGGCTGCGATAAAAAATTTCAGCGTTTTCATATTAGCGTGTTTTATCGTTATCATTTAACGTTTTTAACAGTTAAATCTTTAAATGCTTTACCCAGTTCATCCATGTCGTGACTGAATTCAGCTTTGAAAACCTGCCATTTGTCTTTCCCCTCCTCTTTGTAATTCTCCATCTTCATCTTCATTTCGGCGTTTTTCTGTTCAAGGAGAGCTATTTTCTTATTGTACCCGGCCCTGGCCGCCCTTTTCTGATGTTCGATCCCTGCTTTGAATTCGGCAATGGTGCGATCGTTCTCCGCAATCCTGGCGGCAGTCTCGGTCCTGTAATTTGCCATATCTGCAATGTATTCCTTGTTCGCCTGTTCCAGCTCCTTGTTTGCCTTTACGACATTATCCTGTGCATTTTCCACATTTTTCGCGGAGGTGTTGCATCCCGTCATCATGGCACCCGCCAGGAGTGTGCAGGCTGCTAAAACTAAAATTGATTTTTTCATCTGAATTAAATTATTTGTGATAGTTAATTGAATGACCCGGGTAGTATTCTACCCCCGGGGCAAATGAAATGAATATTAACCCCGCTGCACCACTATAGGGTGGCAATAATCCTGTGCAATTCTTCCTTGGTTTTTCCCAATTTGATCTGGAGCCGTCCGATCATCTCCTCCTTTTTACCCTCTTCAAACATCAGGTCATTATCAGTTAAGATTGCAAATTTCTGTTTGAGCTTGCCTTTATGCTCATTCCAGCTTCCTTTTACTTCTGTCGTGTTAATCATGTCAGTTAAAATTTTGTTGAGATTAGATGCTGCAAAGGTGATGCTTCCGTATCGGGCTTGTGTTACACATCTTTTGTTTTAAGTTACATGATTCACACATTCATCGCCTTAGGTGCTTAAATACAGGAGTCAGTTTCAACCGGCATGCGTTTCAATAACCGATAATGTTGTAAAGGGCCTGATCATCATGGATACCGGTTCCAAATCCATGGACAAGTCTGTCTGGCCAATGTTGATAAGCTCAACTTCACATATAATATTCACCTCCTCGCTTACCATGATGCCTCCTGCCTCCATCGCCGTGTTCCATACCAACCCCCAGTCGCTCCTGTTGATCTTCCCTGTTACTGTAAAACCGGCTTTTTCAGTTCCCCATGGATCATCGGTGATGCCTCCGAACTGCACATTTAATTTTACATTCCTGGTGATTCCCAGCATGGTTAATTCGCCCCATAGTTCATGGTTATCATCATGGTCTTTTTTGCCGACCGAGGTTGAAGAAAACGAAATCTGCCTGTGGTTCCTGACATCGAAAAAATCAACACTTTTCAAATGTTCATCCCTTTGATCATCTCCTGTGCTGATAGAGGAGGAATCAATCCAGAAGTCAATTTCGGCTGTTGAAAAATCCTTTAAGGTGGTGTAGATGCTTGCATCAAATTTCCTGAATAAACCCTTCACATTGGCAATTCTTAAATGCCTTACTTTAAAGGCAATTTCACTGTGAGCCTGGTCGATTGACCATTTTGTTTTTGTTGTTATTTTATTTGCTTTCATTATATGTGGATTAATATTTCCGTAAGAAAGGTAAAACTGGTGATTCTTTGTTGCACGATTCACCATTATAATTAACCCGGGTGATTTACAAATGGAAAGGATGCCCCGGTACCTGAAACCGTGAAAGTCATTTCAGCCAGGTCAGTCATCATATTCTATAACAAGTTTATTGCATACAGTCTCTATCCCGTTGCCATCCCATGCCATCCGTTCCGCTTCAACGAACTGGTAAAATGTGTGAACGATCCCGTTCAGGGTCACCCTTGGGCCGGAAACAAGCACCTGGATACCCTCATCATCGACTGACCAGTTGCTTACTAGAGCCCTTTCGATCCGGTGTTGTTCAACTTCGTCATGCGTCTCTGAATTAATTGTAATATTGTTCGTAATCCCCTTAACCCCGACCAGGTCGGTAACGGATTTACCTGCAGCCTCCCTTTGATAGCTCCAGCTCAGGTCACCATCGAGGGTAAGCCACCCGTCTTCAACAGTAACTTTTACTTTTTTGCCGGGAATCTGCCAGTTCCATTTAAATGCACTTGATACCTCTTCGGCAATTTCAACATCAGATATACTCCAGGCGCTCGCTTTCACAATACAGATATTTAGGAATTTTCCATTAAACAACACTGAATCTCCAGTGTGAGGCAAAGGTGGAAAGCTTATGACATCTTTGTGTTACACAATTCCGCCAAAGAGTTGCATCATTCATACCCCGTACCGGATTGCCATTTCACCCGATGGTGGCTTCAACCGCATAAATGCGTGGAATGGCGGCCCGAATGTGTGAATCATGCAAATAAATAAAAAAGTTGTGTAAGGCTTTTTGTACCGGTTGCCCATAATTTTGTCATGTGTAAAAGAATATGATACAATGATAAAACTGAACCCGATTGTCAAAGTGAAGGGATTTGCAACTGCGCAGTCCATGAAGCTCAGCGATAAAACCATGGCTAAAACCGAAAAGGCGAACAGCTTCCTCGCCGACATTGCCGATGTGTTTTTATTTATCACACGGATCACCAGGGAGACCTTCTCGAGGGATTTCGAGTTTAAGGAATTTTTTCGCCAGTGTTTCCAGATCGGGAATAAATCAATCCCCCTTATTTCAGTCACCGGTATTATTATAGGCCTGGTTCTGACGATCCAATCGCGCCCGGTACTTATCCGTTTCGGGGCAGTATCGATGCTCCCGGGAATGGTTGCCATCTCGCTGATCCGGGAAATGGGCCCGGTTATAACAGCCCTTTTATGCGCGGGTAAAATAGGCTCCGGCATCGGGGCTGAACTGGGCTCGATGAAGGTTACCGAGCAAATTGATGCCATGGAGGTATCATCTACAAATCCTATCAGGTTCCTTGTCGTTACAAGGGTCCTTGCTGCAACCCTGATGATCCCTCTGCTGATCCTTTACGCCGATGCCCTGGGCATCCTGGGAAGCTGGGCTGGCGCCAATATTAAAGGCGACGTCACCTTTTTCCTGTTTTTTTCCCAGGCCTTCAGTCATGTAAAGTTCATGGATTTTTTACCCGCTGTCATCAAGTCATTCTTTTTCGGTGCAGTAATCGGACTGGTGGGGTGCTATAAGGGATATCATGCAGGGCGGGGAACCGAAAGTGTAGGCATTGCTGCCAATTCCGCAGTGGTCCTTGCCTCGCTCCTTGTGATCATTATCGATATGGTGGCCGTACAGGTCACCGACATGCTTTACTGATGGAATCAGCCATTCTTGCAAAACCAATATAATAACCATGAATATTTTACCAACCGTGGAACCGGTAAAAAACCAGGACAAAACCACAGGCAGGGTCCCGGTGATCGAAATTGAAGAGCTTGAAAAATCATTCGGAACCCAGTCGGTTCTAATCAATTTAAATTTGAAGCTATACAACGGTGAAAACCTTGTTGTGCGGGGGAAATCGGGCTCAGGAAAATCTGTTTTG
>JBAXFZ010000012.1:0-24168 GCA_037139685.1 Bacteroidota bacterium | reverse complement strand
CAGCAACGTTTACGGGATCAACAAAACGGCAGTTGCGGGGACGACAAACATAAGCAACAATACCGTCGGCAGCGCAACAACCGCCAACAGCATACAGGCCAGTTCAACCAGCACAGGCAACAACCAGACAGTTATAGGCATTAACAGTGATGGTACCGGGACCACCACGATATCGGGCAACACCGTCATGAACCTGAAAAACGGGCAAACCTCGTTTACCGGGTACTCCCCCACCCTGGGCATCCAGACCAGCGCCGGATCCAATATTATTCAAAACAATACAGTCGGCAAAATCACAACGGGAAATGGCTATTACGGATCACCGGGGAACGGTTCGGCCTTCGGTATTGCCCAGAAAAGCACGACCGGCGGCTCAACTCAAACGGTGACAGGGAATACGGTTTTTGAGATCTCCAACACAAACCCGTCAGTCCATGCAAGAATCGATGGGATTTTCTACCAGGGCCCGTCAACCGGGAACAACACGGTATCAGGCAACTTCATATACAACCTCAACCTCTCCTCCTCCGATGCCGGATCGGGAATCGAAGGGATTGAGCTTTTCAGCGGGTCGGTTACCTGCGCCAACAACATCATCAACCTGGGGACCACACTTTCGCAGGGTTATGCCATAAATGGAATCTGGGATAACAGCGGTTCGGGCAACAACAACAACATCTGGTTCAACACAGCCTATATCGGCGGGAGTATCACGTCGGGAACCACTTCCTCAACCGCCGCGCTTTACAATGCAGCCAATTCTTCCACCAGGAATTACAGGGATAATATCCTTTTTAATGCCCGTTCGGGGGGCAGCACCGGAAAACATTATGCCGTGTGGCTGTCAGGAACAACCGGGCTTACTATTGACTACAATGATTATTATGTAACCGGAACCAGTGGTGTTATTGGTTATTTGAATGGCGACAAAACAACCCTGGCCGGCTGGATTGCAGCGACAGGACAGGACGCCGCGAGCCTGGCCATAAACCCTGTCATCGCTAATGCCGGGGGTACCAATGCGGCAGATTACACACCGCAGGCCAACCTGCCGGGGATTACAATTGCCGGCATAACGACTGATTACAGCGGGACCCCAAGGGGAATGCCCCCTACCATGGGCGCTTTGGAAGGGCGGTTGAATGTGGATGTTTACAAAGCGGGACTCTTCCAGGCAACCTACCTGAGGGTAAAGGATGCCTTTGACAAGATCAACAACGGCACCCATACCGGCGTTCTTGAGATCAGGATCAGGGCAAATACAACAGAACCGGCTACGGCAGTGCTTTATCAAAGCGGGTATACAGGTGCAGGAGGCATTTCGGACTACACTTCCGTAAATATCTTTCCAATCTCCACGGGGGTTTCAGTAACCGGGAACCTTGCCGCTCCCCTGATCGATCTGAACGGGGCCGACAATGTGACCATCGACGGAAGGGTGAATGCAACCGGGAACCTGAATTCCCTGGTGATCAGCAACAGCAGCACATCTGCCACGGCAGGAACCTCAACGATAAGGTTTGTCAATGATGCAACCTCCAATACAGTCAGGTACTGCACTCTGAAAGGCTCCACCGCAAACGCTTCATCGGGTATCGTGTTTTTCGGCACAACGACCGGGACCACCGGGAACGACGGGAACACCGTCGATCACAACAACATCACCTCTTCATCCGATGCCGGAAGACCTGTCAATGCCCTCTGTTCATCAGGAACCCCGGCAAAGGAAAACAGCGGAAACACCTTCAGCAGCAACAATTTTTACGATATCCTGAACCGATCGGCGGCCTCCTGCGGCATTAACCTTGGCTCCAATGTAACCGGAGAAACCATTACGGGGAACAGCTTCTATGAAACAGCCCCCCTGGTTCCAACAGCCGGTGTGGCATACAGTATTGTTAAAATCAACAATACCTCGGGGAGCGGATTTACAGTTACAGGAAACTTCTTTGGCGGAAGCGCCGCTCAATGCGGGGGCCCGGCCCTGACAAAGACTGCTGCTTCTGATAATGTTTTTTATGCTGTCAACCTGAATGTCGGGACAACCCCGGCTACAACCCTTCAAAACAACACCATCCAGAATTTTGCATGGAGTAATTCCGGAGCTGCCTCCTGGACAGGAATCCAGGTTAGCGGGGGTGCAGTGAATATAGGTACCACAACCGGGAACCTGATCGGGGCCGCCACGGGAAACGGGTCGGTTACAATGACCGGAGGACCCGGAGGTGCTGCTGTTTACGCAATCAATGCAGCAGGATCCGGCACCATAGTTTGTCAGAACAACATAATCGGATCCATTACGGCCGACAATTCAGATGCCGCCTCGGCAACCAATGTATACGCTTTCAACCGGACCAATACAGGAACAAGTACGTTCAGCACCAACATAATCGGCAGCACAACCACGGCCAACAGTATCCGGTCGCTCTCGGCAAGTACGGCCAATGCACAGGGGGTTTACGGGATTTTCAACACCGCCGGAGGCACCCTGATTGCCGGCAATAATACAATTGCCAACCTCACCAACGGCACAACAAACGCAAATGTTTCAACGGCAGGCGTCGTCAACGGGATAACCTCCACATATGGTGTCAATACCATTACAAACAACATAATCAGGAACCTGACCATTGCAAACGCCAACAACTCCTCATCCAACACAGCCTCTGTATGCGGTATCGCACTCACCAGCACCAATTCCCTCAACACCATCACAGGGAATACAATTTACAACTTAACCAACACCTGTGATGTTTTCAGCGGGAGCGTAATCGGCCTGTATTTCGGTTCTACCGGCACATCCCACGTGGTTTCAGGAACATTCATCCACAGTCTGTCGGCAACGGGCGGATCCGCTGCATCCGCATCAGTTTACGGGATCAGGATAAACACCGGGGCTGCCACCTATTTCAACAATATCATCAGCTTAGGCGGCAATTCGGCATGCTCGATTTACGGGATCTATGAGACCGGTACCACCGGCAATAACAACAACCTCTATTTTAACAGTGTTTACATCGGAGGGGCACCAGCCTCGGGCGGGTCATACAGTTATGCTTTATACAGTGCTGCCTCAGCCAATACCCGCAATTTCAGGAACAACATCTTTGAAAACCAGCGGTCAAACAACGGTGCAACCGGGAAACACTATGCCGCATATTTCAATTATGGTGTGAACACCAACCTGACCCTTGATTTCAACGATTATTACGTAACAGGAAACGGAGGAGTCCCCGGAAATTACAACGGTGCTGATTTATACACCCTGCCGCTTGTGGCAGGCAAAGATGCAGGAAGCCTGGCACTCAACCCGCTGTTTGCCAATGCAGGCGGCACCAGCGCTGCCGATTATGCTCCCGCATCCGACAAAATCGCAGGAATTTCAATCAGTTCCTACAACACAGATTATTTTTCAACCGCGAGGGCCGGTACCCCCACGATGGGTGCCATTGAAGGGACCCTGGACCTGAATGTATCGGTTTACAAGGCAGGCGTGTTCCAGGCACGCTACACTACGCTGAAACTTGCTTTCGACAAGATCGATGACGGGACACATACCGGGGCGCTTGAAATCAGGATATCGGGCAATACTACGGAAACAGCCACGGCCGTGCTTTTTCAGAGCGGGTACACAAGTGCCGGCAACACCTCAAACTACAGTTCCGTAACCATCTATCCAACCATAACGGGTTGTAGCATAGCAGGCAACATTGATGCACCTCTTCTTGACCTCAACGGATCAGATAACGTAACGATCGACGGCAGGGTGAATGCAACGGGGAGTGCAGCCGACCTGACATTCAGCAACGCCAGCACCGGCGGCACTTCCGGTAATTCAACCGTAAGATTTTACAGTTCGGCCGAAAACAATATCATCAGGTATTGCAATATCTTCGGATCCTGCACCAGCACTGCCGCAGGTATGATCAATTTCAACTCGGCCAGCACAGGGAACGGCAACGACAACAACATCATTGAATACTGCAATATCTCGAATGCCGGAGGAAACAGGCCTGTCAATACAATATTCTCAAACGGAACAGCCTCCCGTGAAAACAGCGGCGACATCATCCGGTTCAACAACATCTATAATTTCATCAACCCGGGTATCGGCTCCTACGGGCTGAACATTGCATCCAATTCAAACAGCTGGACCATTTCCGACAACAGTTTTTACGAAACAACCACCATCGTCCCAACTGCGACGATCAATTACAATGCCATCCGGGTGGTGACCGGCGACGGCAACACAATCACTAACAATTACATAGGAGGCAGTGCCGCTCACTGCGCAGGAACTGCCTGGACCGTAAATTCAAACACAGCACACTATTTCTGCGGGATTTACATCGGGTGCGCGGCGGGCACGACTGCCACCGTTCAAAACAATACTGTTCAGAATATTAACTACACAAGTATCCAGGCTAATCCATGGGACGGGATTTTTATTAATTCCGGTAATGTTAATGTTACCGGCAATACGATTGGTGCTCCAACCGGCACCGGTTCCATCGTTGTAACAACGCCTGCAGCAGCTGCGAGCGCGACTTTGACGGGTGGCGTGGTCACTGCGATAACCCTGATCGGCGGAGGCAGCGGCTATACGACAGCCCCCATAATCACTTTTTCAACCTCGGGCAGTACAACCCCTGCAACCGCCACTACCACCATCACAGGGGGAGTTGCTACGGCAATCACCCTGGTCAGCGGCGGCAGCGGGTACACAGGGGTGCCCTCCGTAATTTTTGACGGTCAGTCGAACGGGTATTCCACATCCCACGGGATGATCCAGAACAGTACGGGCACTGTCAACATTACAGGAAACAACATCGGGTCGATAACTACCGTGGGTTCAGCCTGGTATTCACATGGGTTCGAATCGGTCTATGTAAGGGGAATCGTAGCAAATACAACCTTCACCAACAACCTGATCGGCAGCCTCACCACGCCCAACAGCATCTATACCAGCTCAACGGCTGTTTCCTCCCTGACGAAACAGGATGTTTACGGTATCTACAGCTCAGGAACCGGGACCACAACCATTACAGGTAACACGGTCGCAAATCTTACAAACGGATATACCGGGCTTAACTCACTTTCACGCACCAGGGGCATCCAGACCATCGCCGGCTCAAACACCATCCTCAACAACACAGTGAGAAACCTCACTACATCAAGCAAACAGTCATCTGCAGCAGCGTCGGCTTCGGTCGCCGGTATTTCCCAAACCTCGGGAACCGCTTCGACCTCCCAGTCCATTACAGGGAATACCGTATATTCCCTTTCGAATGTCAGTCCCACAGCCCAGGTCTACGTCACCGGGATCTACTATACAGGCCCTGCCACCGGAAACTTTATGGTCACCAGGAATTTTATTTACGGTCTCTCTGCCATCTCCTCTGATCTGAACTCCAATATCAGGGGCATCGACCTGAACAATGGCAATGTAACCTGTGCCGACAACATTGTCAACTTAGGTGCAGGCATTACAGGCGGTTACAAAATCAATGGAATCTGGGATGAAAGCAGCACCGCGGCATACACCAAAAGCATACTTTTCAACTCCGTTTATATCGGCGGAACTGTGGCTGCAGGAACAACCTCTTCCACCTATGCCTTGTGGAGCCAGTCAAATTATGCCGCCCGGGATTACCGGAACAACATCCTGTTTAATGCCCGGACAGGCGGTGCCACCGGGAAACATTATGCCATCTACCTTGCGGGGATTACAGGTTTGACCATCGATAACAACGATTATTTCGTGAACGGCACAAATGGCATGCTGGGCTTCCTGGTTGCCGACAAAGCAACCCTTGCATCATGGAAAACAGCTACCGGGCAGGATGCGAACAGTCTGAATATCAATCCCGGGTTCACAATTGCAGGTGGGACCAATGCATTAAACTACTATACCTCGGCATTATTACCCGGTTTGGCCGGTACCGGGATCACCACCGATTACACAGGCCTCACGCGCAATCCATTACCCAAAATGGGAGCCTTGGAAAGAAATTTCATAACCTGGAAAGGGAGTATAAGTACTGATTTCGGCACTGCAACGAACTGGACCGAAAACGAGGTGCCGGCAACCGGGGTAAACATCACATTTGACAGCAATCCTCTGAATAACTGTGTTTTGGATCAAAACCGGACCGTGGGGGATATCATCAATGGTCAAAGCAGCAAAATACTTGTAGTTAACGGGAAACAACTTACAATAACCGGGAATATCAGCCTTTCGAATGGTGCCCTGATCAATGCCTCTGACCAGGGATCCACAGTCGTATTTGCAGGATTATCATCCCAAACCATCCCCCCTGCCTCCTTTTTGACTGACGTTGTTTACAACCTGGGGATGAACAACACCAATAATGTAACACTTTATGGCACATTGCGGCTGCTGAACCAGGCTAACTCCTCTGCAGGAAAACTGGATGCCATTGCCACCGCACCCTCCGTAATTTATGCCGGATCCGCACCACAGGAAATAGGAAGCAACCTTTTCCTCAATGACACCATCTACGATCTTACCATTGATAATGCCGCAGGTGTGGCTCTTAATGCGGATCTGACCATTATCAATTCCCTTACCATCAACCCCGGCAAACTGATGACCGTGAATGCAGCAAAGGAGTTGAACGTTGCAGGGATAATCACAAACAATGCGGGCGTCCAGGGCTTTGTCTTAAAATCAACTGAAGCAGGCGGTGCTTCGCTTTTTCATCACACCGGCAATGTTCCAGCGACTGTTCAATGTTATATAAGCGGCCCGTCAGAGGGGTGGCATTTCATTTCAACCCCGGTTTCAGGTCAGGACATAGGTGCCAACCAGGGAGAAAGCGGTTCCTGGTTACCCTCTGGGAGCTACGGAAACGGGACCGGTTATGACCTCTATTTATGGAATGAACCAACAAACTGCTGGATATATAAACTAAACACAACCTCCACGGTTAACTGGAACACAGTTCATCCGGGTGCAAACTTTGTGGCAGGCCGTGGATACCTCTATTCGGTACAGGCCACAAACCCTACAAAAACATTTTCGGGACTGCTCAACAACGGCGCGGTTTCCTATGAAGTTACAGGCAGCAGCAGCGATGAAAGCCTCAGGGGATTTACCCTGGTTGGAAACCCCTATCCTTCATCGGTTGACTGGAGCGCGGCGGCAGGGTGGACGCGCAGCGCACTCCTAAACTCAGGCAGCGGTTATGATATGTGGATATGGAACCCGATGGCCAATAATTACGGTGTGTACAATTCATCTGACGGTGATGGAATAGGCACCAATTCAGCTACACGATATGTAGCTCCCATGCAGGGGTTCTTTGTTCGGGCTGCCGGGACAGGCAACCTGGCTATGGACAACCAGGTACGCGCCAGGAATAACACCATCTGGTATAAAGATTCAATCCTGCAGGTCAATAAAATAAAGCTGAATGTCATATCTGATGCGGGTTTCGGATCAGATGAGGTGAAGTTGAATTTCGGCTGCCCGTCAAATGAAACCGGGGCGCAAAAACTCTTCAGCAGGGTGTTATCTGCACCAAGTCTTTACCTGGCAAAGAATTCCTCCGATTTCTCCGTACGTTATTTAAGCACGGTAGCCGAAAACCCGGCCATCCCCGTGATGTTTGCCCCCGGGGCCGATGGCAGTTTTACGATGAACTGCAACTTCGATAAAAGCCTTTTCGACCTCGTGATGCTTGAAGACCTTAAGGAACAATACATTCAAAACATGAAGGCTAAAAACAGCTATAGTTTCCAGGCAACAGCAGGTGATGAGGCATCAAGATTCATCCTCCATTTCGGCCCCGATTCCAGTGCCACTTATTCCCAGCTGCCTGCCAGTATCTATTCCGACGGGACCTACCTGGTTATCGACCTTTCCCTTATCGTCAATGAGACCGAAGTAACAGTTTACGATGCAATCGGGCGGGTATTGATTCACCAAAAATTAGCGGGTGAATCCCAACACAACCTCTCCTTTACCACCGACAGCCAGATGGTTGTGGTTTACCTGAAAAACCCGGCAGGGCATCTTTACAGGAAATTATTATGGATGCGCAACAAGTGAAACGGCCAAACACTGAAAATACAGCCCGTCAATATGCCAAACTCCCCCTGCATAGCTGGCATATAACCAGGCAATCCCTCCTTTATCATACAAAATAAGGAAAAAATCTCACCTGTAAATTCACTCAATTGAGACATACAAGGAGTCAATTTAGGCAGCATGCATGCTGCCCTGCGTGAGTGGGAAAAGTAGTGCTATAAAATGGTTTTCCCGAACGGCATTTTGCGTACAGTAAAAATATTTTATATCTTTACGCCGTATTGCGTGTCTGAATAACATCCTTATGAATTTGACAGGTTTGAAAACATCCATGATCAATGTTTTAAAAACCAATACATTAACCATATTTTTATTGACGTAGGTGGTGATTACACACCCTGTTATTCCCCGAACAGGGACAAATAATCCCGTTTTGAGACTGTCTTGCTAAGCGCAGAGAGAGATTCACTTTCATATGTTGCATTGTATCAACATATTGATTCACAAGTATTGACCTAGCACAATTTTTGTTATGACTTTATATTTCCCCTTCCGTCATATGAAAAGACTCAACTTACTGCTTATTGCAATTTGCCTAAGCTGCCTGCTATATTCACAAAAGGGCTATGCCCAATCAACCGTTGGAGGCGGCGGCGCCAATTATGCAACCCTGAAGGCGGCCTTTGACGCCATAAATGCAGGAACCCTCACCGGGAACATTATTCTCGAGATAACGGGCAGCACTTCCGAAACAGCCTCATCGGTGCTGAATTCCAGCGGCAGCGGAAGTGCCAGTTATTCATCTGTTTTAATTTATCCAACAGGTTCGGGATTTTCAATCACAGGAAGTTTTGTCGGTCCCCTGATCAACCTTAACGGGGCAGACTATGTTGACATCGATGGAAGGGTAAACCAGTCAGGGGCAGCCGATCTCACACTTGCCAACAACAGCAATTCACCCTCGGCCAACCTGTGTACGATACAATTCATCAACTCAGCTGAAAACAACACCATCGAATATTGCACGATCAAGGGATCGGAAACCCATGCTTCTTCGGGTATCATTTCCTTTTCAACCGCCTCTTCCGGCAACGGGAATGACGGGAACATCATCGACCACAACTACATTACCGGCTCCTCAGGAGGCAGGCCTGTAAATGCGATCGTTTCCACCGGCACATCCGGTTTTGAAAACAGCGGAGACTTTATCACCAACAACAATTTCTATGATATCCTCAGGAACGGCACTGCTTCAAACGGGATATGGCTTTCTTCCAATACAACGACCTTCACCGTAACAGACAACAGTTTTTACGAAACCTCCTCTTTTGTTCCATCATCTGGTGTTGCCTATAATATCATATACATCAGCAATGCTTCCGGTGGCAGCTTCACTGTTTCCGACAACTACATCGGGGGAAGGTCGCCTTTATGCGGGGGGCTGCCATGGACCAAGACCAATGCCGCCAATAACGTTTTCACTGCCATTAATATAACTGTGGGCACAGCCTCTGCCAGCAGTGTTCAGAATAACACGATCCAGAACATCGCATGGAGCAATTCGGGAGTCGGCCCATGGACCGGGATCAGTGTTGCAGGAGGAAATGTGAACATCGGGACAAATACAGGCAACACCATCGGTGATGATGGAGGAACAGGTTCTTTGACAATAACCGGGGGAGCCACCACCGCTCTTGTTTATGGCATTAGCATTTCCGGCACCGGTGTTGTGGATTGTGAATTCAATACAATCGCATCTGTTACCGCTTCAAATGCCACCTCAACCTTTTCGACTAATTTTTACGGAATAAATAAAACCGCTGTCGCAGGAACCACAACCATCAGCAATAACACAATAGGGAGTTTAAGCATCCCCGGCAGCATCAACTCCAATTCACTCAGCTCATCTAATCCTCAGACCGTTTATGGCATCTATTCGGCGGGAACAGGTACGGTTACAATTAACAGCAATACCATCTCAAACCTTGTAAATGGCACGACGAATTCCACACCTGCAACCGCGGGCTTAATCAACGGCATAACTTCCGTGAGCGGTACGAATACCATCACGAATAACAATGTCAATGGGTTAACGATTGCCAATGCGAACAATGCCTCATCAAACACTGCATCTGTTTGCGGTATTGCACTGACCGGCGCCACCCTGAAAACAGTCACCGGAAATACCATTTTTGGATTGTCCAACGCTTATAGTTCGTTCGCCGGCAGTGTGATCGGATTGTATTTCACCGGCAGCTCCGGAGCCAACATAGTGTCACGGAATTTCATTCACAGCCTGACAGTGGCTGCCGGGACCAATTCTGCTTCGGTTTACGCGATTAAAATCAATTCCGGTGCCGCAACCTGCTACAACAACATTGTTACCCTGGGAGGCAACACAGCAACAACCCTTTATGGCATTTATGATCCGGGAACTTCGGGCACAACCGACAACCTGTATTTCAACACCGTATATATAGGCGGCAGCATGGGATCAGGTGTAACCAACCAGTCGTATGCCTTATACAGTGCGGGGACTGCCAATACGCGGAATTTTAGGGATAACATCTTCGTGAACAGCCGTTCCACAACGGGCGGGGCTAACCTTCATTATGCTGCTTATTTTAATTACGCCGTGAATACAGGTCTGACACTTGATTACAATGACTATTTTGTTTCCGGCACAGGTGGGGTGCTTGGATATTATAACAGCACTAATAAAATTGCACTTCCGGTTGTTACGGGGCTGGATGCATTCAGCTTAGCCCTGACGCCCGGCTTCACAAACCCCGGCGGAACCATTGCAACGGACTACATGCCTTCGTCGGCGCTGCTTGCCGGAACGACAATCGCCACGGTCCCTGTCGATTATCTTTCCGTAACCCGGGCAGGCACCCCTACCATGGGGGCTTTTGAAGGAATATTAAACCTGAATATCGATGTATATAAAGGAGGTGTTTTGCAGGCGACCTACCCGAGGTTGAAAAACGCATTTGATAAAATAAACAATGGCACACATACCGGTGCCCTCGAATTGAGGATTAAGGTCAGTACCCTTGAAACTGCCACCGCAGTGCTATACCAGAGCGGATATTCAGGTGCGGGAGGGACATCAGGTTATTCATCCGTGAAAATTTTCCCCACTGTATCAGGTATTAGTGTTTCAGGAAATCTGAATGGTCCGCTCGTAGACCTGAACGGTGCAGATAATGTTACCATTGATGGCAGCGTGAATGGTTCCGGAGGCGGAAAAGACCTGGTGATCACCAATCCCAGTACGGGAACTTCTGCATCAACCATCCGGTTTATCAATTCAGCCGAAACCAATACAGTTAAGTACTGCACCCTCAAAGGTTCAGAAACCAGTGCTTCACTTGGAGTCATCCTCTTCTCAACCGCCACTGCCGGCAATGGCAACGACGGGAATGTAATTGACAACAACAATATCACGTGCGATGCAGCGGGAAGGCCCATTAATGCGCTTTATGCGAAAGGGACTTCTGGGTTCGAAAACAGTGGAATTACCATCAGCAACAATAACTTTTATGATTTCCTTAAGCATGGAACTGCCTCCTATGGAATTAATATCTCCACCTTCAACACAGCCTGGAACATTACCGGCAACAGCTTTTATGAAACATCCATCTTTGCCCCGTTGGCAGCAGTAGCCTATAATATTATAATGATCAGCAATGCTGCAGGGACAAACTTTACCGTTTCCGGGAATTTTATCGGAGGAATGTCAGCCGCATGCGGTGGGTCGGCGTGGACGAAAACAAAGGCCTTCAACAATTCCTTCAATGCAATTTATCTGAATGTTGGGACCACAGCAGCCAGCAATATCCAGAATAACACTATCCGGAACTTTGCCTGGAGCAATTCTCTGAACGGTGCCTGGTATGGGATCAATATTGCTGCAGGTAATGTCAATATCGGTACTGTAACCGGGAACACCATCGGCTCCCCAACAGGGACGGGTTCCATTATTGTAACCGACAGCCTTGCTTCCACTGTTTACGGTATCAGTATCGCCAGTACCGGGACAGTCGATTGCCAGAAGAATGCAATCGGCTCAATAACGACTGCAAACAATTCGGCCACCAACGCAACCAGCTTCTTCGGAATATATAAGACCGCCGTTGCAGGGACCACTTCAATCAGTAACAATTCGATAGGAAGCCTTTCAACTGCCAACAGTATTAAGACTTCCTCCAACAGTACGAATGATGCACAAAGTTTATTCGGAATCTATTTCACCGGGACCGGGACCGCCACCTTCGATAACAATACAATCTCGAACCTGAAGAATTTCACCTCCTCCCCAACTGCCGGAAATGCCGGACGTATATGCGGGATTGCCTCCACGAACGGAACGAACACCATTACCAACAATATCATTCATGATCTTGTTAATTCAAATGCAAACACCTCCTCCTCAAATACAGCCTCAGTAAGCGGAATTGCATTGAGTACAGCCTCGCTGAAAACCGTCAGCGGAAACACCATCTATAATTTATCCAACAGCTATGCCTCGTTTGGCGGCAATGTTACCGGAATCTATTATACAGGAAACACGGGTGCAAATATAATTTCAGGCAACTATATTTATGGTCTTGCAGTTACAGGTGCCAGTTCAACAACCGCTTCATTGTTCGGGATAAAAATCGGTGCCGGTGCTGGCACCTATGCCAACAATATAATAAACTTAGGGGGTAATACAGCCACAACCGTTTATGGTATCTATGAAACCGGTTCTGCGAGCAATAACACCAATCTTTATTTCAACACGGTTTATATCGGGGGGAGTCTCTCTTCAGGGGTCACAAATAAATCATATGCCTTATACAGCTCTGTTACCACCAACATCCGCAATTTCAGGAATAATATCCTGGTGAATGCCCGCTCAACCGCTGGCGGCTCAAATTTACATTACGGTGCATACTTTAACTATGCCGTCAATACCAATCTGACCCTTGATTACAATGATTATTATGCCCCAGGCACAGGGGGAATACTGGGGTACTACAATACGACAAACAAAAATGCACTCCCGATCGTCACCGGCCTGGATTCACATAGTTTGGCAATAACACCCTCCTTTGCCAATGCAGGCGGATCCAGCGCAATTGACTACAAGGTATCGGCATCTCTTACAGGTGTTGCAGGAACCGGCATAACAACCGATTACGGGCAGAATACACGGACAACGCCTACCATGGGTGCGTGGGAAAAACTGCTCAACAAATGGAAAGGAACCTTAAGCACAGCCTGGAATACTGCCGGCAACTGGACCGAAAATGTAATACCGGCTGCAGATGCCAATATCATTTTTGATGCTGCCCCTACAAATCATTGCCTGCTCGATCAAAACCGCTCGGTTACAGGCATTACAAACGGCCAGCCGAACTATCACATGGTAACCAACGGCTTTAAACTTACGATAAAAGGGGATCTGACATTTACAGGCGGGGCCAGGATTGATGCTTCAGCACCGGGTTCCACGATCGAGTTTGCAGGGGCTGCCGCCCAGGCAATTCCGTCCGGGGCTTTTTTAACTGACCAGGTGTACAACCTGACTGTTAACAATGCCAGTAACGTTACCTTGAGCGGATCACTGAAATTATTAAACACACTAGGCATCACATCAGGGAAGCTGGATCTGTACACAAATTCAGCAGCCATTGAATTTGCCGGCACAGCAGCACAGTCAATTCCATCCGGGGCGTTCAATGCCGACAAGGTATACGACCTGACTGTAAATAATCCCGCCAATGTTACCCTGAACGGAACTTTGAAATTGCTGCACACACTGGCGGCAACTGCAGGGCAGCTTGACGTATTTACAAACTCTCCAACCGTGACCTATAGTGGTCCTGCCTCACAGCTTATCGGGAATAACCAGTTTTTCAACAACAAGGCATACAACCTTACAATCGATAATGCAAGCGGTGTAACGCTGAACTGCGATTTCACAATCAGCCATGCTTTAACCATTAATTCGGGCAAACTCTTTTCTGTAGCCCCCGCCAAAAAACTTAATGTTACCGGAACCATTACCAATAGCGCCGGATCTGCAGGTTTTGTCATGCAATCAAACACAACAGGGAATGCATCGCTGCTTCATAATACTAACAATGTGCAGGCAACTGTACAACGTTCGATGGGTGTTTCGTCTGAAGTATGGCATTTTCTATCCTCTCCCGTCACCAATCAAAGCCTTAGCGGGTCTTGGCTGCCTGCCGGAAATTATGCCAACGGAACAGGTTATGACCTGTTTGTCTGGGATGAACCCTCAAGTTTCTGGATTTCCAGGCAAGACACTACAGCCCCGGTTAGTTGGAATACCGTACATCCGGGCACAATTTTCACTCCCGGCCGGGGCTACCTTTATTCCGTGGAAAACCCAAACCCCATTAAAACATTTGCAGGAAACCTGAACAACGGAGCTGTTACATACAGCCTTACCAAAAACGGTACAGACCCTGGCTTAAAGGGGTTCATGCTGGTTGGCAATCCATACCCATCTTCACTCGACTGGCAGGCGTCATCGGGATGGACCCGCTCGACCCTGGTCAGTAGCGGCGGAGGGGTTGATATGTGGATCTGGAATCCAACGGCAAACAATTACGGCGTATGCAACTCCACCCCGGGAAGTTTAGGGACCAACGGCGTTACCAGGTATATTCCTCCTACACAGGGATACTTCGTGCATGCCTCCACGGGAGGGAACCTTACAGTGGACAACCCGGCCCGTGTGCTGAACGACACGCTCTGGTTCAAGAACTCAGCCCGGGCATCCAACCTTGTCAGTCTGTCTGTTACTTCGGATGACGGTTACGGAAACGATGAAATTCAGTTGAATTTTGGGTATACCGCGAATGAAGACGGAGCCAGGAAACTCTTCAGCACAATATTAACGGCCCCCAGTTTGTTTTTACCAAAACCCGCCGACAAATTTTCGGTGTGCTACCTCACCACTCCAAAAGCAAACCCGTCAATACCCGTCAGTTTCATGCCTGGTAAAGACGGACAGTACACCATCAGGTGCAATTTTGACCAGGCCAGGTTAGATACCATCATCCTGGAGGATAGCCAGGCGCACTACACTCAAAACCTCAAAACATCCGGAACCTACAGCTTTACTGCATTAAAATCGGATCCTGCAGCCCGCTTCATCTTGCACTTTGGCGCCGATTTGCCAAAAACAGGCGATGGACTGCCAGCACGGATATACTCCGACGGCACGCGTTTAATCATTGACCTTGCAGCGGTTCCGGAAGAAACAGATGCCTATGTCTACGATGCAGCAGGCCGCCTGCTTTATCACCAGGCATTAACCGGGCGTGTCGTGCATTCTGTTGATCTAAGTACAGGATCGCAAATGCTGTTCGTTTATCTGAAAAATCCGGCCGGCAATCTTACACGCAAAATTCTAACGGGAAAAACCAACCTCTAGCCAGTTACACCCAACGGGATCCAGCCGAGTTATATCACAAAATGAAGCATTTTACGGGATATCAGGAGCAGATACCACCGGCCGGATTGAGATTATATAAAAATAATATAAATTTTACAGTATTGGAATTCCCGGTTGTTTATATGTTGTGAACCCAGGTGTTGGACGCAGTAAAATTATTATATATCTTTGCACACGTTTGGATTATTCCATAAATACATTTTTTCCGATAACATTTTGATTATTAAGTGATTAAACAAATAAAAAAGCAACCCGGTTTCAAACATCACATAGCGTGTTGGAAAATATCACATTGATTTTTTCACCAAATTGAGAAGAATAATCCCATTTTGAGATCACTTTACAATCCTTTACAATTTTTCATTTTTACAATCAGCAGAATATCAACGATTTAAAAAATAACGCACAGGCTGGCACGGAATTTGAATCTAATATATCAGAAACGCAGATAAACAAAACTCAACATCAGCAAACAGATTCACCCATTTATAAAAGCAACTTACGATTGTTAAAATAAGAGGAAATCAAAAAAAATTCAGGAAAGCAGCATAGACTTCCGCCTTGTTTATTATTACCAGGTAATAGAAAACAAAGTTCCATATGCGAAACCAAAAATCAGGAAAGAAATTACCAGCAATAAAGTAAACACCTAAAAACAAAAACAACACCATGAAAAAATCAATTATCATTTTTGCAGCTATCGTTATGATGGCAGGATTTTCAGCCAAAGTTATGGCCCAGGGATCAACCGCAGGAAACAATGCAAATGCCACTATCAAAACTGCAATTACCCTTACAGCAGTTAATCCTTTGGAATTCGGCAGAATGGCAGTAACTGGAACAGCAGGTACCGTTCTTCTTACTCCTGCAGGCTCACCCACTGCAACCAATGTTCAGCTTTTAAGCGGGATTACCCGTACTGCCGCTTCATACACCGCAACCGGTGAGGCAAGTGCTAACTATGCAATTACAATTCCATTAACTCCTGTTACCATTACGCTTTCCCCGGGTAATACGATGACCGTCGGATCATTTGTTTGCTCCAAAGGTGCAACCAGTACATTCAACGGATCAGGCAATGACGGGTTTACTGTTGGTGCAACCTTAAATGTAGGTGCTTCCCAGCTTGCAGGTGCTTACACAGGCACATTCAATGTAACCATCGACTACAACTAGATTCTATCGTCTGAGATACTGTAAATGAACAGGTTTGTATTATATCAAGCCTGTTCATTTACAGTATAACAGCATTTTAAAACAAATTGTTCCTCAAAATATATCAGATTAAAGAGGCGGGTGATTTTTACATTTTGCGATTTCCCCTTTCAGGCAAGGCAATCATTTGATCAGAGAATAGGCAGCGACGAAAACATTTTCCTGGAATACCGATAAACAAGGTTGCCAAAGAGATCACTTAACACAATCCATTCACTCAAAAAATTCCGGACGTACCATTCAATGATGAGGAACAACAAACTTAAACGGTTATTAAAGTTATGGTTTTCGACCACCGTTTTATCGTTGTGCTTCATCATATCATTTGCACAGCCTGCACTTCCGCCACACAGTAACAGCGCCACCACCTCCAACCAGATTAATGCGACCATTCTTACCCCGATCACGCTTGCTGAAACCCATGCCCTGGACTTCGGGCTTATGACGGTTCCTTCGGGTATTGTGAATGTAACCCTGACCACCGGAACCATAAGGATTGCTTCCATTCCCGCCAATATCGGGTTGCTTGCCCTTGCACCGTTTCCTGCCACCGCGGCCTACTCTGTTAGCGGCTCGGCCAGCGTCAACTATGTAATTTCTTTACCTCCCGACAACACCGTTACAATCACCCAGGGGTCAAACCCCATGCATGTGGATGGCTTTATTGCCAAAACGGCATCAGCCGGCGTTGACGGCATTACTGGTACCCTTGACGGGTCGGGAAACGATAATTTCGTTGTAGGGGCAACACTGAAGCTCGCCAATGGACAACCAATCGGCACCTATACCGGCACATTTGACGTTACGGTAAGCTACAACTGATTTCATCCCGGGGCCCCTCCTGCCCGGGTTATTAAAACACAACGATTCCTTTCCTGAATATCCGCCCCTGCAGCCTATTCCTTTCCCACAGGTTTCCGGCCGGCATTCCTGGTTTCAGATTCCATCCCCCATCATTTCATTCCCCATTGTCACCCGACTTTTCAGTGGCAGGATTCTGCCAGTAATAAACTGATCGGCCACGATTAACCCAGGGCCATCTTCCAGGCAAATTTCCGACCTGGCAACAACAGTAATCTCTGCCTCACAATACTCCTGCCCGGTCCAGGTTCCTTGACAAATCATTTTAACAAACCAATAGTGCATTATTTTACACGTATTTTTTTTTACAATTTAATATTTCATCCCAACTGAATCCTGGCATTCCTGTTGACATTGATTACAAAGGATGCATATTCTATGCATATGCCTCATTATATATTTATTATGATTGTCATATGAAGGCAGGCAACAACAGGTGATCTTCGAAAATAATATCCCAAGCGGCACATACGCCTCATTTATACACACTTAAAATATGTGTAAATTTATTTTATTCTAAGTGAATAATTTGAGTATTATTATCGTATATTTGTAATATTATTTTATATCAAATCAATACACGTACATTTTTTTTACACTTAGTCGGTTTTGTAAAAGGAACAAGGAAGTGAAAAAGCCCATCATCATCGGAGTAATAATTTTTCTTGCAGCGTTTCCGACCACCTTCCGGGCACAGTCACAAAATATTGCAGTCACCACCGTCGGTACAACCATTGTGAAGGCACTGACCCTTACCCAAAGTGCACCTCTGCATTTTGGATCGATGTCAATTCCAACTGCCCCCGTAAATGTAGTTCTGACAACCTCCAACAACCGCTTCTCATCCTCCCCTTCCAACATCACACTTCTATCACAGTCTCCTGTTTCAGAAAATGCCACATACACTGTAGCAGGTTCCAATGATGCTACCTATGCCATCACCTTACCCTCCAATGGAATTGTATCCATCTCCAATGGGTCCAAACAGATTGACATCGTTGATTTTGTAGCTCACACCGCTTCCGCAGGTGTTGACGGATCGGCCGGTCACCTTGATGGTGCCGGTACCGACAGTTTTTCCGTCGGGGCAACGATAAAACTGGAAAACGAGCAGCCATACGGGAATTATACAGGAACATTTGGTATAACTGTAAATTATAACTAATTTTGACTTTGTAATAACACTAAAGGCTCATAAACTGGGCCCGCTTTTTATTTAGTTGAATTTCAGTTTGATTTCAGTTTTTTCATAATTTTCAAAAAACAGGCATATGCAAATTAAAAAGATACTGGTGCTGTTTTCGCTTTTGGCAATCTTTCTTCAATCAATGGCACAGGGTGATCTTCTGATAACTCCCACCCGTGTTGTTTTTGACGGGAATAAACAAAAAGAGGAGTTGAACCTGGTCAATATCGGGAAGGATACAGCCATTTATTCAATTTCATTTCTTCAGTTCAACATGAAGGAGGACGGCGGTTTTGAGGCAATAGAAAAAACAGATTCCGGGCAAATGTTCGCTGATCCCTATTTGCGGATTTTTCCCCGTAAAGTTACATTGGCCCCGAGAGAGCCCCAGGTTATCTCATTGCAATGCAGGCGCAAACCCAACATGGCCTCGGGCGAATATCGTTCGCACCTCTATTTCAGGGCTGAAAAAGAGGTCAAACCTCTCGGGCTTGACAATTCGACCTCCGACTCGACCCAGTTGAAGGTCCAGTTGATCCCGATTTATGGCATCAGCATTCCGATCATTATCCGTACCGGGGCGGTCAATGTAGGTGCCACCCTGGGTGATCTGGCCTTGGAAACCAGGCAGGATTCACTTTTGTTTTTAAAATTCAATATCAACAGAACAGGCAACATCTCCATATATGGTGACTTTACGGTGGAATATATCCCTGTCGGTGGCAAATCATATGAGATCGGCAATGTTAAGGGTGTTGGAGTCTATACAAACATCAATAAACGGGTTGTATCTGTCAAATTACACCCCAGGGCCGCAATCGCCTTATCGGGCGGTAAAATGGTGCTGAAATACACGAGCGCCGAAACAAATAAAACACCTGTACTGTATGCACAGGAAGAACTGATAATCAAATAGTTCATCGTGAAGCGAGTGACATTAAAAGTAATGAATCTCCTATTTGCTAAAAAACAACTGGCTGGCCTATGCTTGCTGATTACGGCCCTGTTTTTCTGCAACCATCTCTCATTCGCTCAGCCTGCACTGCCACAGCGAACCCTAACAGTAACAGCCACCCAGGGAATTAATTTTGGTACGTTCAGCCTTACTGGAAGCTCAGGAGGCACCGTCGTGGTTGGTTATGACGGAAGCAAATCAGCAACCGGAGATGTAGCATTGCTGGCCATGGCACCAACCCCCCAGCCCGCCATTTTCGAAGTAAAACTATGCCAGGGCAGGAATGTGATCATCACCTTTTCATCGGCAACAATATTATCAGGCAATCACGGGGGCTACCTGACGCTTGAGATTGGCCCGACCGACCAGGGTGGGAACAACGCCACTTTTTCAGTCGGGAACGATTGCAATTTCATCACCCCCCTTCGCGTCGGGGGTACACTGCACATACCAGGCACTGCCCCATCGGGAATCTATTCAGGTGGTTTCAACATGACCTTTAACCAGGAATGACCCTGGATTAAATCATTAAGCCTAAATAAAACATGAATATTTCCCCAATCAAACCTTTCACGGCTTCATGCTCGCTTGTGGGCGTGCCTGCCCGGAACTGCAATAACCAATTTGTCAGGATTCAGAAATAATTGATGAATACACACAATGGCACCGGCAGCGGTAACAATTACCATATACTGAAGGCCCGGGTCGGATTCGTCGTTTTACTGAAGGTTTTGTTAACACTCGTCATCCTGGGTTTGTGCACGGCATATGAAGTAAAGGCACAGGTTAATGTCGTCGGTGAAAAGGCGGATACATCATTCCACTATGATGAAATTAATGTAACCCTGATGATCGAAGGATACGGGAATTTCAACCTGGATGTTATCTATACCGAAAACAACCACCTGTATGTAAATGTTGAAGAACTATTCAAAACGATTTCGGTTCCATATATAGCGGGTAACAAAGGCGACAGCATCGGCGGGTTCATCGAACTTGAAAGCAAACCCTATTTAATCAACTACCAGACAAAGCAGATCAGGGTCGGTGACAAACAAATTACCTCCGGCAAAGCGCTTATTAAGGAAATGGGGGCTCTTTTTATGGAGTCAACCATATTTGGAGAAATGTTTGGCTTGACTCTCACCTTTAATTACAGGGCGCTTGCCGTTGTCTTGAAATCAAATTTCGAGCTGCCGGTTATTAAAAACATGCGACTTGAAAAACTCAGGAATAGTATTTCGAAGTTAAAAGGTTCCATTACAATCGATACCACCGCCGCCAGGAAATACCATATTTTCAGGTTCGGGATGGTCGACTGGGTAATTGCATCAAATCAAATATGGCAGGGCCTGACAAGCAACCATTTCTCATTTGGTGTAGGTTCGGAACTCCTGTTCGGAGAGGCTGACCTGGTGGTAAACTATTATGACCGCCAAAAATTTGACAACAGGCAGGTGCAATACCAGTGGCGTTGGGTCGACAACGATAAAAAGATCGTCAAACAGGCGCAGGTGGGAAATATCTCCCTGCAAACAACTGCCTTTATCAATGTGCCGATCATTGGTGCCGTAATCAGGAATGCGCCATCTACGATCAGGAAAGCCACAGGGTACTATACAATCCGCGAAATCACAGAGCCAAACTGGACAGTTGAACTATATATCAACAATATCCTGATGGATTTCACAAAGGCGGACGCCTCCGGTCTCTATATTTTCAAGGTACCCATCGTTTACGGTTATACGACTTTAAAACTGAAATTTTATGGCCCAATGGGAGAGGAACGCACCGAAGAACGAACACTGAATGTTCCCTATACGATCATGCCGGCGAAAGAATTCGAATACAGCCTGGCTGCCGGTTTATTGCAGGACAATAAGCTGAACAGGTTCGGAAAAGCTGATTTCAACTACGGGGTAAACCGTTTTTTAACCATTGGCGGGGGTGTCGAGTATCTGACATCCATTAAAAAAAATGCAGTCATTCCCCTGGTGAAAATGACAATACAGCCACTGAGCAGGTTGTTGATTACAGGTGAATATGCGCACGGGGTAAAATCCCACGGTGTAATTAATTACTATTTTATGAAGAGTGCCTTTCTTGAGGTTGATTATACCAAATATGTTGAAGGACAGGCTGCCATTCCCTTTAAATCGCTGGAAGAACGGACTGCAAAACTCTCGGTACCCTTTGGCATTAAAAAACTCAGCGGAAACGCCAATCTTGATTTCACTCAGCTTGTTTACAAAGGGTTTACATACAACCAGGGCAATGCTGTCATATCGTTATATTACAGACAATTCAGTTTGAATTCCTCAACGCATCTGAACTGGATCGACAGGGAGACCCCCTATGTCTTCACGGACCTGTCGCTTTCATACCGGTTGCAATCGGGTTACAATATGCTGGTATCATCCCAGTATAACCTGAACGCAGCCCGGATTATCACCGGCAAGGCTGAATTTGAAAAGCGAATACCAAACGGATACATAACAGCAACCTATGAAAGAAATTTTGCATATAAAAGTAATTCCATAACCCTGAGTTTCAAATATGATCTGAATTTTGCAAGGACCAATATAACCGCCTCCTTTAACAACGGGAAGATAACAACTTCGCAGGGACTCCAGGGGAGCCTGGCTTTTGCAGGCGGGAAACACTATATCCATGCAAGCAATACCCTATCCGTCAATAAGGGGGGTCTGTCTCTTTATCCCTTTCTCGACCTGAATAACAATGGAATAATGGATGCAGGGGAACAGATGGTGAAAATATCATCCGTCAAGATAATGGGCAGTAATGTGATTTTCCGCGAAAAGGACTCGACACTCCGCATTAGCGATCTGATCGCCTTTACCAATTACATAGTGGAGTTCAGCGATAACGACCTTGATAATATTGCCTGGAGGTTCAAGAAGAAGATTTATTCCATACATGTTGATCCAAACCAGTTTAAGCGAGTTGATATTCCAATAATAGCCGTGGGAGAAGTAAGCGGCATGATATATCTGGGCAAAAACAACCTGATCAAGGGGATTGGCAGAATCCTGGTAAAGATTTACAGAAAAAACAACAACGCTCTGGTTGCAGAAACCCTTTCCGAATCTGACGGGTATATTTATTATATGGGTCTTTCCCCCGGGGATTATATTGTCCGTGTTGATGAAGGACAACTGGGCAACCTGGGGATGACAGCAGATCCACCCCTCAGGGAATTTACACTGAAGCAATCCCCGGATGGCGATATGGTGGGGAACATCGATTTCGTGCTATCCGGTAAATAGAAAAGTGTAAAATCCATTTAACAGTTAAGTGTAAAATCATTTACACCCTTTACACTTTCTCATTTTTGAAACAACAACCTTTCAACGCTTTAAAAACCCTGGAAAGGTTGGCATAATATTTGAATTTATCCTGAATTGCAGTTAAGCAGAACTTAACAAAAGCAAAAACAGTTTACACATTTTTACAAATACTGCCAATCGTAAAACTTAGACAAACTCAAAACAGCAACTTAGGAAAACAGCATAGGCTTCCGCCTTGTTTAATGTTACCAGGTAATAGAAAACAAAGTTCACTATGCACAACCAACCAAAAAAACCAGGATGCCTGGTATCAATAAACTATTAAAAGCAAACTCATGAAACAAACGCTTATCATTTTTGCAGCTATCGTTATGATGGCAGGATTTTCAGCCAAAGTTATGGCCCAGGGATCAACCGCAGGCAACAATGCAAATGCCACCATCAAAACTGCAATTACCCTCTCAGCAGTTAATCCTTTGGAATTCGGCAGGATGGCAGTAACCGGGATCGCCGGTACTGTACTTCTTACCCCTGCAGGTGCACCCACACCCACCAACGTTCAGCTTTTAAGTGGTATCACACGTACAGCCGCTTCTTACACCTCAACCGGTGAAGCAAGTGCAAACTATGCAATTTCAATTCCCTTATCACCTATCACCATTACGCTTTCTCCGGGTAATACCATGACAGTCGGATCATTTGTTTGCTCAAAAGGTGCTACAAGCACATTTGACGGAACAGGCAATGACGCCTTTACTGTTGGCGGAACCTTAAACGTAGGCGCATCGCAGCTTGCAGGTGCTTACACCGGCACATTCAATGTAACCATCGACTATAACTAGATTCTATTGTTTGCAGTGAATTCCAGGAACAGGCCTTTTCTAGAGCAGGCCTGTTCCTTTCTCCTTTAACGGCGATTAATATTGCATTTAGCAAAACCCACCCGCCCTGAACATGTTTGCAGATTCCCTGCATTTTCGTACCCTCCATAAAGCACTCTGACCTTCAATTCCGTCGGAGTTGATTAAATTGCTCTTTCAAAGCTTTACACAATTTTATAATTTGATTAAGCACTTTCATACCAGTAAGGAAAAACAGCAGCTATGATAACTC
>JBAXFZ010000011.1:0-24373 GCA_037139685.1 Bacteroidota bacterium | reverse complement strand
ATTCGGATTGCAGTCGTACCAGTTATGCTGGGTGAAGGTCTCTGCCCCGTTTACCCAAATGTGGTGGGTGGCCTCGTAAAATTCAGCGGCATTGGCTGTATTGAGGTCTCCCCATCCGTGACCGGTCGAAACCACCTTCAGTTTGGCGGCAGCGGCATCGGAGGGGAATGCATAGGTACGGACCTCCACCGGCTGGAGATTGGCATAATCGCCGAACGGGTAACTCGCATTCCACACCTCGTGCACCGTACTGTAAAGATAGGCCGGGGTGCCCTTGGTATAATTCAGGGTTAGTTTGTAATCGTATCCGTTGTCGAGTGTGCTGCAATTAAACCTGAACTCTGCCCTTCCCAGCAGGAGTGACATATAATCTGTCAGGTCGATCGTGTGTGAGCAGGGCACGCCGTAAGGGGTGATATACCGGATTATCTCGTACCAGTTGCCGTCATGGCCCTTCACATCAACGCTGGCAACCCGGTCCCATTCGCCGCAGCCCCCTGTAGGACACGTAACGGCCAGCGTTGCGGATATTTTGTCGAATGCGCCCAGGTATGAGGGCATGTCAGCAATAACGGTCTGCGAGACATTGTTCGGGTTCAGCCAGACGTTTTGCGCCGCAACCACCTGGGTATTGACTGCATTCTGGACGATGTTTATATTGATGGTTTCTTCGGCTGAAGCCCCGTAATTGTTGGTGGAAACGATGGTGAGCGCATAGGTCCCCCAGTTGGGCGGCGTCCACCAGGCAATAAAGTGCCCGTTGTTAAAGGTCTGTGCAGGAATCGTCTCCGAGTTTATCTTGAACTTAACCTCCTTGACACTGAACAGCTCTGGGTAAGTGATCGTGGAAAAGGCCGATAGCAGGATCTTTGAAAGGGAGGGAACAAATACGTCGCCGGCCAGCGGGTGCCTGGCATCGATGTCGGGGACATGTAAAATGGGATCGAGGACCATGAACTTGTTAATAACGGGGGTTGCAGCGTTGAAGGTGGAATTTCCTGGCTGCGTGGCCTTCACGCTCACCTCCCCTGCAGCACCTGTAAGGGTGACCGTATTGCCGGCGATGGTAGCGGGACCCGACACCACTTCAAACATTACGGGAAGACCCGAGGTGGCCGTAGCGGAAATGTCGAAAGGGGCGGCGGTGGTGAGCTGGCTGGGTATCGGAGGGAAGGAGATGGCCTGGTATCCCGGGTTTAGCGTGCCGTTGAAATTGGAGGTTGGGCCGATCATGGCAAAATTAAGCAGGTCGGCATCACGGTCGCCTGTCCCGGTTTGGCAAATAAGCTTGGTTATGGATGTGTTGTTGCCGCCCGGAACCCCCTGGTTGAACTTATAATAGAGCTGCAGGTTCGCCTCGGTCCCGGTAAGCTCATTGGTCATCATGGCCTGGATCTCCGTCTGGGTAAGCGCCTTATTCCACACGGAGACCTCGTCGATCCTGCCGCCATATACGAAATTATAGCCGCCCAGGATACTCTTCCCTATACCGAAGGACACGGTTGGCCCCAGGAAGGTCCCGGATGCCGGTTTGCTGCCTTTAAGGACCCCGTTGACATATAATTTAATAGCAGTACCGTCGTAAATCCAGGCAATGTGTTGCCATACCTGGGGGATTGCAGTGTTTGAAGGGGCCACATATTCGAAAAAACCTGCCGTTGTTACCAACCTGCATTCCATTACCCCGGTATTCAGCTGGATAAGGTAGAATTCTGCAGTTCCCGAGCCGGCGCGGAACCCCATGTACCCCTGCCCGTATGCAAGGGCATCGCAATAAAACCACCCGGTCATCGATAGCTGGTTGCTTCCGGAAACATATTGCGAACCATTCGGCAACTGCACAAAATCGTCAACCTTGTCAAAATGCAGGTACTGGTTCGACTGCGACATCAACAAAAAAGGCTGCAGGATCAACATGATGATCAGCAGGTTAAACAGGGGTTTAAACTTTTTCATAATGGTGTAATTTTTAAATTGTTAATCGGAAAATAATCTCATACTCATTTCAAACCATGCAACAATCTCTCTGTCAATAATTTTGCACTTTGCACTTTGCATTTTGCATTTTGCATTTTGCACTTTTCATTCTCACTTCCCCGGCATCCACCATATCCTGTTCCCCGTATTATCGCCGCCCTGCCTCGAGATAGCAGCCGCACAATTGGCCGAATTGTATTCAACCTCTGAAGGCGGGTAAGGAAGCCGGAAATGGCTGATGGGAGCCCCCTCATGCGGGGTCTTGCCGGTCCGGCGGGCAAGGGCGTACATCTCCCAGGGCTGGCGGAAGGCGTCGAGCAGCCACTGGGTATAGATAAATTCCAGTTTCTGCTCTTCCGTTGCGGCATTCCAGCTGCCATAATGAATCAGCACAGAGGATGCCTTCAGATTCGAAGGAATGTTGATCATTTCGGGAAAGGTCATCCCGGATAACGGCAGTTTTGAATTGGCGGCTACCTTCAGCCACCAGTCAACCGATGAATTCACGCCATTCATATATTCAATGTCGGCAAGGTCCTTGTCGACTGCAACGCCAATTCCCCTGAACCAGGCTTCTGCTTTGAGAAAATGGACCTCCGCGCCGGTGAAAAGGATTATGGGCATGTAGTTAATATCACTGACGATAAAATAGTTGAACGGGGAATAGTGACACGATTCGCCCTTGATATCGAATGATCCGGCCTGGTCCCTGTGTTCTCCATATGGGATCCCTCCTTCGGCAGGGGTAGAGGCATCAGGGATCTGGGGATAGGGGACCCAATGGTGGTTGTTGTTTGTTTCAAAGAAGATGTAGGCGCGCGGGTCGAAGATCCCGCTCCCGCTGGTGCTGTCGTTTACCGAGAGCAGGTGCCAGATGTTGGATCCCATGCGGAGGTTCTTGTGTTCACGGAATGACCAGCTCAGGCTTTCATTTTTAAAACCGACGGCTGCGGGCCATAAACAGGCGCTTTCAAGAACCGGGGCGGTCATGTCATATCCGATGAATACCGGCCGGTTGTTTTCGATGACATCCTTGACAATTGCCCCTGCAAGGACCGGCTCCTTTTCAGCCATGCGCATGGCGTGTCTCAGACGGAGGGAGTTGGCCAGTTTCCTCCACTTTTTCATATCCCCGTTAAAGAGCTTGTCAAATCCGCTGAATGTGGTGAAGGGTTCAGCGGAGGGAGCCGATTCGGCAATGTTCTCGTCGGCCCATTTCAGGTCATCCAGCAGTGCCAGGTAGATATCCCGTTGCGTATCGAACCTCGGGCGAAGGTAGTCGAGGTTCTGAAACCCGTAACCTGCCTGGCTGAAGGGGATATCCCCGAAAAGATCGGTCACCCTGAAGGTTTTCAACGCCATGGTGATTTTCAGCATGGCCCTCATGTTTTTCACCCCTGGGGAGTTGTCGTATGCCGCGAACCTCTTTTCAAGTTCCCTTACCTCGGGAAGAGCCCCGTAATAGTTGCTCCAGATCTCTTCGGTTCCCAGGGTGAAATTTCCCCATCCCTCCTTTGTCAGGGCAGCCTGCTGGGTTTGTTTATAGAGGATCTCGTTGTTTATATAAAATTGTTCGTTCCATCCCAGCTGCAACGTCGATACCACCTCGTTGAACAACGAACCGTCGCTGGCACTTGTAAAGGAGCTGGGATCGGTGTTGATCTTGTCGAAATCCTTCCTGCAGGCGGCCAGGGATAATAAAAGGATTAAAAACAGAATGGAAAACGCATAATTTCCTTTCATAACTCTCTTTCCCCTGAATTCGTTTATGTTATAACAACTCATTTTCATTTTTCATTTTGCCCTTTTCATTTTGCATTTTGCATTTAAAAGGATGCCGAAACCCCAAAAGTAACGGACAGGGTCCCGGGCAGGGATGCCCATTCAAACCCCTGGGCATTGCCTGAACCCATGAGTCCTTCAGGGTTAATTTTGTCGGGCAGTGATGAATAAATATAGAACAGGTCACGGCCGACGACAGAAACCGTCAGGCTTTTCAGCGCCTTCACCTTGCCGAGAAGCCGGCTCTGGAATGTGTACGACAGTGATATTTCACGCATCTTTACCCATGAGTCCTTCAGAATGCCGGGGGTGGAAAGCAATTTGCCCCATCCTCCCGCATTGGGCATGTATTTATAGTAGTAATGAACCACCTTGGTATTGGGGGTCCCGTCGGCATGAACTCCTTCAAGGATGACACCGATGTTTGAGGTATGGCCGGCTGGATCGGTATAGGGCAGCCCTCCGCCATCCCGTTCGAGCAGGGTGGAGGGGCTTTGACCTGTCTGCAGCGAGATCACGTAGGAACCGCAATAGATATCGCCTCCCCATTTGGTATCAACCAGGGTCGCCAGCCTGAACCCCTTGTAGATAAACTCCGTTTGCCAGCCGGCAATAAAGTCGGGTGAGGCATTCCCGATGGGAACGCGCGTATCGGTTACCAGGTATTTAGTCCCTTCGTCATTTACGATCCGCTTGCCGTCTTTGTTGTAAACGTAATCGTAACCATAAATCGTTCCATATTCATCCCCCGCCCTGAGGGCCATGGCTGGCCCGTTGAGTCCCCATATGTCGGCCAGGGGATAGATGTCGGCGTAATTGCCGAGGCTCTTTACAAAATTTTTATTTTTAGAAAAGTTGATTCCCGACTTGATTACAAAATTCTTTGTCTGAACCGGGATCGTATTCAGGGTGATCTCAATTCCTGTATTGGTCAGCACCCCCTCGTTTATCGATATCCCCGAAGCCCCGGAACTGACCGGAACAGGCAGGTTGTTGAGAATCTGGGAATAACAGAGTTTATGATAATAGGTAAAATCAAGGTCGATGCGGCTGTCAAAAAAACCGACGTTCAACCCCGCCTCCCAGGTGTTCACGCGCTGCGGCATCAGCCTGTATGGCGGGATGACTCCCGGGAAGGAGGCAGTTTGCGCCCCGCCGAAAGTGCCCGAATTATAGTTGAAATCCAGCATGTAGGGCTGGGTGTCGGTGGCGGAGTTTGCAAATCCTCCCCTTACCTTCAGGAAGTTAAGCCAGCCGATCCTCTTCTGGAATTTAAAAGCCTCCGAGGCAATAAAGCTTAGGGAAACCGACGGGTAAAAGTAGGAATTGCTCTGGGGGGGCAGCGTCGAGGACCAGTCATTTCGCCCGGTCAGCTCCATGAACAAATAGTTGTCCCATGCCAGGTTCAGGTAAGAAAATACCGAGTTGGTCCGTTCGCGCATGACCGATTCCCCGGGGGTCATTCCGCTTGGGGTATCTCCCGGGTTGCTTACGATCACTTCGCCCTGGGCGTTGGTGATGTAAGTCGGAGAGGTGTAATTGTCAAAAGTGTACCTGTTGGGAAAGTACCAGGTGCCCGAATGTCCCCTGATCTCGTAGAGGTAATAATCCCACCGGTTAGCCCCCAGTGTCAGTTTCGCATCGAATTTGGGATGGAGAAAACCCTGCTTGTTAGCCGTGATCAACCCTTCGAAGATGTCGGAATAGGTCCTGTTAAGGCTGTTTGCGTAATACCCGTTTTTAATGCCCAGCAGGTCGGTAGGTTTGTACTTCGTGGTATACTGGTCGAGGTTGAAATCCCGGCCGGCCCTTCCCGTCACATTGAGCCATGGCGTTATGTCATAGGTAAGGGTGAGTGCACCAATATATTTATCACGTTTCAGCGTGGTGCTGTTGTTATAATAATCCCACCAGAGGGTAGGTTTGATATACAGAAACGGGTACCCCTCCTGTGGATTCTGTGAGCCGTCGGGGTTGGCGTAGTTTTCACGGTCGATCCCTTTATAGCTTCTGGGCCACGAATAGAGGAACCCTTTGCTGAATGACTCCTCCGATTCTCCCAGCATCGGGCTGTTAAGCCTGTTGTAATTGACATACGAGAGCGTAAGATCGGCCATGACCTTGGTGGATATCTTCAATCCCGCCCCCAGGTTTATGGTAGTACGGTCAAAGGAGCTGTTGCTGAGAACGGCTTTATTATCCTGCCGGGTGATGGAGACACGCAGGTTTCCCTTTTCGTTTCCACCGGAGGCTGAAATGTTGTGCGTCTGGGTGGCGCCATCCTGGAATACCGATTTGTAATTGTCGGGCTGCGGGGAGTAGTCGCGCATTTTCCCGTCCCACCACTTGACCATTTGTCCCTCCATTTTAGGCCCCCACGAAACAGCCGAACCATAATAGCCGAATTCCTCGGTGGTTGACCGGGTTTCCCCCTGCTGGTTGATGACCAGGTTGTCGGTGCCGTAAATTCCCGGGTAGAGCATGGTATCCCCGTTCATGGGGAAGGTTGGCGGCGTGAAGGAGATGGGCCCGCCTGCACCGTATTTATTCTGCATCTCCCTGAACCTGTAAGGATGTGTCCATTTATAGCTGTAACTGTATGAAACCCCGAGTCCCTCCTGCTTTTTCCCGCGCTTGGTGGTAATCAGGATCACACCATTGGCTCCCCTTGAACCATACAACGCTGAAGCAGCGCCCCCCTTGAGCACCGTATAGGTCTCGATATCGAGGGGGTTGATATCCGCGATCGGGTTGCCCCAGTCAACCCCCCGGCCGACATTCTCCTGCCCCGGGGTGTTTTCAAGCGGGATATTGTCAACCACGATGAGGGGCTGGTTCTTCCCGCTCAACGTGTTGTTGCCCCTTATAACGATACGTGTTGAACTGCCCTCCACGCCGTCGCCCTGCGAAACCTGCACACCGGCCGCCCGGCCGATCATGCCATTCAGCACATTGGGCGTATTTGACCTTAGAATGGCATCGGCTTCGATGCGCTGGGTTGAGTACCCGATCTCCCGTTGCTGGCGTTTCACCCCGAAAGCGGTGACCACCACCTCCTCGAGATTCCTGGTTGAAACCAAGAGGGTGACATCGATCATCCTCAGTTTCCCAACTGCTGCATCCCGCGTTTCATATCCTATAAAACTGAATCTCAGGGTGTCATTTGCCATTACCCCCGCAAGGCTGTAATGGCCATCAACATCAGTAATGGTTCCTTTCAGGGTCCCTTTGATCACCACGGAGGCACCGGGTATGCCTTTCTGGTCCTCATCCGATAAAACTTTTCCTGTTATGGTAACCGATTGGGAAAATACCAGACGACTGAAAACAGTTAAAACGAATAATATGAGTATGTTGGCCCGCATGTTGCGTTTTTGGATTTGTTCAACCTGAATTCATCCTGTCAAAGATATCAAATTATAAACATAACACACCTTTTACCTCTGAAATTTGAATGGCAGATTGATAATTGCCTTTTTTTTATTAACTTCGTATGGTTATCATTGCACGGTCCGGGTTATTAAACCGGCATCCGGGGCATCATACAGGATATACCTGTCATCGGTTATATTGTCACTAGCATCCAAATAATATAATCCTGAAAAACATGACTATCCGGAAATCACTGCTTTGTTATATAATCGCCACCGCGGCCGCCTCTTCCCTCTCGGGACAGCCGGTTGCCATTACCGATTCCGCAACCGGGGTTGCCTGCTCCGGCGCTTTCCTCCATGGCATTATCATGGCAAACGGCTCCCCGACCACCGTCTCGTTCCAGTACGGGCCCACTGTCGCATACGGCAGCAATTATGATCTGCCGGATCCTTTGACGGGATTTAACGTTACGCCGCTAACGGTCTGGCTGTCGTCGGTGCTGCCCTATACCACCTATCATTTCAGGATTGTCGGCACGAACCCCTACGGAACTGCTTTCGGGGATGACAAGACCTTCTACACCGGTGCAACACTCCCTGCCGTTTACACAGTCGCAGCTACGGCCGTCGCCGGAACCTGGGCGAACCTGAACGGAGTTGTTAAGCCCAATTGTGACCCGACAAGCTGCTGGTTTGAGTATGGCACCACCACTGCTTATGGCACGACCACACCGGCCGTTCCGTCCAACATATCAGGATCAACCACCATCAACATATTGTCAATTGTCGGTGGATTGATACCCAATACCACCTGGCATTTCAAGGCCTGTGCATCAAATTCATTCGGGACAGCCTGCGGAAACGACTGGACCTTTTATACAGGATGCGCCGTGGCGGGAGCTGCCGGACCGGTTACGGGTCCCTCCAGCGTTTGCCAGGGAGGTACAGGATATGGATACAGCATTGCCCCGTTAACCGGCGCCACAAGCTATGTTTGGAGCGTTCCCGCAGGCGCCTCCATCGTCACGGGATCATCCTCCTATTCGATCACCGTTAACTACGGGGCCGCCGCCGCTTCAGGGATAGTTTCGGTTTATGGCATTGCCCCCTGCGGGAGCGGACCGGCTTCACAACTTGCCGTAACAGTCAACCCGGTGCCCGCCCCTGCCCTGTCGGGACCCGCTTCTGCATGCCTCAACTCCCAGGGAAATATGTACCTCACCCAGCCAGGGATGCCGGTATATTTCTGGAATGTATCCCCGGGTGGTGTCATAACAGCAGGGGGAACTTCAACCAGCAGTTCAGTGACGGTTTCATGGGTAACCCCGGGAACAAAAACTGTTTCAGTGAATTATGGGAATGCCTCGGGTTGTGCCGCCTATTCGCCAACAGTCCTGAATGTCGTTGTAAGCGCCTACGCACAGCCTGCTGTATCAGGTCCGCAGAATATATGTGAAGGGACCCAGGGATCGGTGTATGCAACCGAAGCCGGGATGACCGGGTACAACTGGAGCGTTTCACCGGGCGGGGCCATAACTGCCGGGGCAGGAACCAGTTCGATCACCGTGACCTGGATCACACCTGGGGCCCAGTCGGTTTCATTAAACTATACAAACGGGTCGGGATGCACCGCCGCTTCACCGGTCGTTTACCAGGTTAGCGTGATTCCTGCCGTGCATCCGTTTATCCTGGGTTCAGACAATCCCTGCGTCAGCTCAGGCTATTCCACCTATGTAACGCAACAGAATTACCTGATGTACCAGTGGGCAGTCTCTCCGGGCGGGACAATCGTTTACGGCCAGGGAACCTCCATAGCCGAGGTTTTATGGACGATGCCCGGTCCACAGTGGATCAGCGTCACCTTCACGGTTGGCGGGAGCGGCTGTTCCCCGCTGACCCCGACCGTTTTCCCGGTTACGGTGAATCCCCTCCCTGGTGCCGCCGGTGCGATAACGGGAACGCCAAATACCTGTGCAGGCACATCAGGCCTAACCTATTCGGTGGCACCCGTCGCCAGTGCATTGAGCTACGTTTGGACCCTTCCCCCTGGTGCGGTTCTTTCTTCAGGGGCCTGGAGCAACACCATCACGGTTGATTTCCCTGCAAACAGCTCATCCGGGAATATGACCGTATATGGCAACAACCTCTGCGGTAACGGCACCGTTTCATCCCCCTATTTTGTAACCGTAACCCAGCTGCCGGGTCCTTCAGGAGCAATCTCAGGCCCCGATTCCGTTTGCCGGGGCACCGCAGGGGCCTCCTATTCAATAAGCCCGGTCGCAAATGCAACAGGATACCAGTGGAATGTTCCGCCAGGATCTTCGATAACCGCCGGGGCCGGCACCAGCCAGGTCACTGTTGATTTCAGCCAGGCTGCCTCAACAGGGAACGTTGGTGTCTCAGCCTTTAATTCATGCGGCCAGGGTGCAGCATCGCCCGGCTTTATCGTAACCGTAAAACCGGAACCCCAGCCACCTGTGATTTCGTTGCAAAATGACACATTGTTCAGCAATGCCCCCGGCGGAAACCAGTGGTTTCGGAATTCAGTCCCGCTGCCCGGGGCAACGGGGCAATCCTATTTTCCGAACCAGCAGCCCGGTACCTACTGGGATATCGTCACACTGGATGGCTGCAGTTCCTCTCCATCAAACAATATCTTACTGGTCCCGGTATCGCTGCAAAAAAGGGATGAACAGGAATTCAGTATTTTCCCGAATCCAAACAACGGCATCTTTACGATCAGGGCATCTCCTTTCATGGCATCACCTGTAAGGATTATGGTGGTGAACAGCCTTGGACTGACCGTCAGGGTATTGTCTTTTCACAATGGCAGCACTGAAGCAGTGAACAGTTTTGACCTCAGTTCCTCGCCCGACGGGGTTTACACGCTGATTATAACCGGGAACAATTCATTGGTTGTACGAAGGCTGGTCATCAGGAAGTAATACCGGGTATCAACGGATTAAAGAATCCTGAAAAAAGTTTTCACCTTAAAATCTATGGTCAGCCGGGCGGTCCGTGCCGGTCCTGAAGCGGACTGCAACGAAGGCCCTGGCAAATTCACCGGGTTCCATCCCCCGTTCGTCGGGGTTAACCCCAAACCAGCCGATTACTGCTGTACCGGCCCCTTATTCCATTATATCTTTGCTTCATCAACATCAAACAAAAACAAAATGAAAGCAACAAACATCATCTTCGCAGCAGTTCTCACCCTCCAGGCAGGAATCCTTTTCGCAGGCAACAACACATCTTCCGACCCCGTTACCGGCGAAGCCGTTACCATCATGATGGCATCACTGGCACCCGTTACCCCGGCCGTCGCCACATTTGAAGAATATGCCATGGCGAGTGAAGTTGCCACTCTGGCGCCGGCAACCCCGGCAGAGGCCTCGTTCGAAGACATTACTGCAGATATGACTGCCGTTACTGCCCTTGCACCTGCAGCCCCCTTGACCGCCGATTTCGAGGATGTTGTTGAACCGTCAGGTGATTTCAGTTTTCTGGCACCGGCCACCCCAGCTGTTGCCGATTTTGAATAGGCTCATCAAACCCACTATATTTTCCGTTTTCAGAAAGCTGCCCGAAAGGCGGCTTTTTTTGTGAAACAGTTGTACTAATTTTGTATCCCGGTCATTTGAAAAACATCAACAAACCCAGATATGACAAGCTTTAAAAGCAAGCTTTTCAACTTCATGATGCGAAACAGGCACCTGCTCCATGGAAGGTTGAAAAGAGAAGTTTTCACAACGCAAACTTCAATCGAAAAATTCAGGGAGCAGTGTGAGAGGGGAGCTTCAAGGTATTCAAGGATACCCGGTGAAATAACGATAAGGCCGGAGGAGATCGAAGGGATGAAGGCCGAATGGATCATCCCCGGCGGGGCCGATCCGCGAAAAGTAATTCTTTACGTGCATGGCGGCGGGTATGTTTCCGGGTCATGCAGCGATCACAGGGGATTTGTGTCGTCATTTGCCCGGAGTTGCGGCTTTACAAACCTGGTTTTCGAGTACCGGCTTGCACCCGAAAACCCCTTCCCTGCCGCGCTGGATGATTCGGTGAAGGTCTACGGTCATCTTTTATCCAACGGATTTAAACCGCAAAATATCCTGGTTGCAGGCGAATCTGCCGGCGGGGGATTATGCCTGGCACTCCTGCTGGCCCTGAAAGAACAGAAAATCGCCCTCCCGGCAGCGGCGGTGGCCATATCGCCATGGACCGACCTTACCTGCTCGAGTGAATCATATGCAACAAAGAACCGGGTGTCGGTGGCCCCTAAGGATTCATGGACCGTCTTCAGCAGCTACTATGCCGGGAAACAACGGGCTGACCATCCACTGATCTCACCCCTGTTTGGCGAACCGGAAGGACTCCCCCCGCTGTTTATCAACTCAGGTGTTGATGACGAGCTCTACGAAGACGGGGAGAAATTCAGCCTGAAAGCAAGGGCCGCCGGGGTAGACATAACCTTCAGGGCAGGAACCGGGATGGTGCATTGCTATCCGCTGCTCGCCCCGATGTTCAGGGAGGCGACCGAAGCCATGAACGAGATCTGCGGGTTTATCAGGGAGCATCTGTCAGGTAAATGAAGCTGTTCTCCTCTTGTACATGGTCATGATCCGTACCTCAGGGCATATTTTGACCTGATTTCACCTTCTTTGCTTTTATCAGAAATGTAGATGATCGTTTTCCCGTCATCCATAATGATGGGATACAAGCCTGTCAGCGAGCCGGAGGCGAGTTTTGCTTTCGGAACCCGGGCCTGGTGGTTCGATATCTTCATCCTGTTTGTCATCGTGTCGTTCGATGTTCTGTCCTGGATATTTTTCATTTTATGATTTTTTATTTTTCCGGGCCTCATTGAATAACCTGAATCCACATCCAAAGTTTATATGAAAAATTCGGTTCAGGGTATTTCAAAGTGCATCCGTTATAAATGTTATAGAAAAAACTGAATATTTGCTTTGTTTATCAAACTGTAACTCGTGTAAAATATTACCCAGAGCCCTCATTCTTAACATTTAATTAACATTATTGGAACCAGCAAACAGCTTATAACTGTAAAACCACTAAGCACCAAAATGCCGTCAAAGATCATGACCATAAGTGCCGGGGTAAGATAGTGTCCTCCAGATTGCCTACATTTGCTGTTCCAGGTTCCTGATCCAGGCCTCTGACGGCATTGCTTATGGTACGGTAAGCCTGGCAAGGCGATCTATGGTGATCCCTTACAAAACAAGATAAGATGCCGGCTGCAGCAAAAAAGAGCGTTTCACCCCTCATGGTCATCATTGCCTTTGCCACTGTTTACGTGGTATGGGGCTCCACCTACTTTTTTATCCAGGTAGCCGTTCAGCATTTTCCGCCGATGATCCTGGGAGCCCTCCGCTTCCTGACGGCCGGGATATTGTTGATGGGCTGGTGCCTCTTTAACGGGGAACGAACCGGGGGATGGAAACAGATCAAAACTGCCGTCATCAGCGGACTGTTGTTATTGCTGGGGGGCACCGGCGCCGTGATCTGGGCCGAGAAATGGCTTCCCAGTTCGCTGGTGGCGGTCCTTATCTCCTCCTCCCCCTTCTGGTTTATCATACTGGATGTGCCAAAGTGGAAGGAGAATTTCACCAGCCGTTCGATCATTGCAGGGCTTGTATTTGGTTTTATTGGCGTCGTACTGATGTTCGGTGAGAAAGTTGCCGGCGCCATCACTTCAACACCCAACAAAAACGAACTTATCGGCCTCTTCATCCTGCTGATCGGAACCATGAGCTGGGCGGGCGGGTCACTCTGGTCGAAATACCACTCGACGGGATCCACCACGGTAAGTTCATCATGGCAGATGCTCTCGGCAGGAGTCGCATTTATCCTGTGCAGCTTTATAACGCAGGAATGGCGCGGGTTCGAATGGCAGGCTGTTACAACAGCTGCCTGGTTATCGCTCCTGTACCTGGTGCTTTTCGGGTCATTGGCGGCCTACAGCGCATATGTATGGTTGCTGCGTGTTAAAACGGCCGCGCAGGTAAGCACCTATGCCTACGTAAACCCCGTCATTGCCGTTCTGCTGGGGGTCTTTTTTGCAGGCGAACACATGAGCCCGCTGCAGGTAAGCGGCCTGGTAGTGATCCTTGTCAGCGTACTGCTTATCAACCTGGCGAAATACAGGAAAGAAAAAAAGCGGTTGCAGAAGGAACGATAGGGATTATCAGTTAACCCAATTTCGTTATCTTTACATTCATGGAACAGCTTTTCACCATATCGCGGCTTGGAAGCAAAGATGTTGAAGAACGTTCGTCCAACGACAACGGTCCTCACATCCATGATTATGAAGAGCTGCTCCTCGGGATGGAGGGAGAGATTGAGCATCTCATCGATTTCAGGCTGCAGCGGCTGCCGGCGCCTTTCATCAGTTTCGTGGCCCAGGGGAAGCCCCACCTGGTGAAGCCCGGGCCAAAAGATGGCCGGTGCGACATCTGGATGGTGCAGTTCAAAAGTGAATTCATTCCTGAAACCACTTTCCAGCTGTATGCCTATTATCACGACCATGCCAACATCACCCTTCCGCCGGGAGGGTGTTTCAGCCGGATGGGGATGCTTTGCGAAATGATGCACAGCGAAATGCAGCAGCCCATTCCCGATTATGCCGTGGTCAGGCAGTTGCTGGGGGCCCTTTTCACCATGATTGAATCGGAAAGGAAGAAGCTCGACCCTGATGAAACAAGCCTGCAAAAGACGCAAAACGTCACCTTTAAAAATTTTTTAAAGATCCTCGAGGAGAACTACAGGAGGCCTGAAGGGGTTGACTTTTACGCAGGGAAGCTCTTCATGTCGGCCCGCAACCTGAACCTGATCTGCCGGGATATCCTGCAAAAAAGCGTTTCGGAGATCATCGAAACCAGAAAACTCATCGAGGCCAAGAACCTGCTGATGCATACCGGCAAGACCGTTTCCGAGATCGGCTTTGAACTGGGTTACAATGAAAAAGCCTATTTCACGACCGTCTTCAAAAAGAGGACCGGCCAGACTCCTACCGAATTCCGGCTGGAGATGAGCAACCTCATTTGAAGCCGGTGAAAAGATGAAAAGCTAATTGTATTAAGCTTTGGTTTTATAAAGGATTGATCTTGATCCTAAGGTTTTATTTTGTAAACAATTAATCCATAAAATATGAAAAAATTTGGTTTTTTGATCTGTCTGTCATTCATGTCGGTATTTGCGTATTCGCAATGGAAATGGCAAAACCCTTCCCCGACAGGTAACGTATTGTCATCGGTTTGTTTTACCAACACATCTACAGGATATTGTGCCGGGGACTTTGGCACTATATTAAAGACCACTGACGGGGGAACAAACTGGATTGCAGCTGCACCTGTAACAGAAAATGACCTGTGGTCGGTCTTTTTTACCGATGCCTCCAACGGATTTTCGGTCGGATCCTCCGGCACCATTCTGCAAACCACGGATGGAGGATCAACATGGACTGATATTTCGAACGGAACCGGCAATGATCTCTATTCCGTATATTTTACAAGCGCTCTCAGGGGATATGCCGCCGGCAGCAGTGGCACCATACTGAAAACCAAGGACGCAGGGATAAACTGGACCTCCGTGGCAAGCGGAACAGGTGCTGATCTTTGGTCGGTTTTCTTTACGGGTGAAAACACGGGCTATGCTGTTGGCGATAGCGGAACCATTTTAAAAACGATCAACATAGGCACAACCTGGTATGCATTATCCAGTGGAAGCACAAATGCATTATATGCTGTTTTCTTTCCCAATTCGGGCACAGGCTATGCAGTTGGAGATGGCGGAACCATAGTGAAAACCTCGGATGGAGGCACAACCTGGGCGGTTTTATCCAGCGGAACAGCCAAGGCCCTTTATGCTGTTTACTTTACCGATGCCAGTACGGGATATGCTGCCGGCGATGGCGGGACAATCTTAAAAACCACAGATGGGGGTACAACCTGGATCACCGAATCTGGCGGGGAGACTGCCTACCTGGTGGGAATGTATTTCTCCGGGGTCAATGGTGTCGTTGTGGGAGATGCCGGCACAATTTTACAGACCACCAACGGTGGTTCAGCATGGAGTTCATTGCGTAAAGGGACTGTTACCAATTTATGGTCGGTTGACTTTTTCGATGCTGCAAAAGGCTATGCTGCCGGGGATACGGGAACCATTTTAAAAACCATCGATGGCGGATCTGCCTGGTCTTTATTACCGAGCGGAACACAAAACTCCCTCTATACCGTTCTTTTTACAAACTCCAATACAGGTTACGCGATGGGCGGCGCCGGTACCATTTTAAAGAGCAATGATGGAGGTGCATCCTGGAATAATATCTCCAGCGGTACATCTAACGACTTGTGGTCAGCCTTTTTCACCGATGCCGTTACGGGTTATGCGGCAGGGCTGGGAGGAACGCTGCTGAAAACAACTGATGCCGGCCTGCATTGGGCAGCCCTGCCGGCAGGCACTGGCAACGATCTTTACTCGGTTAACTTCCCCGCCCCCGATACGGGTTTTGTGGCCGGGAGCACCGGCACAATCCTGAAAACCGTCAATGGAGGGGCTTCATGGATTACCTTGCCGAGCGGGACTTCCAATGACCTGTGGTCGGTTGATTTTACCAGCACAAATACCGGCTATGTTGCAGGTGATGCAGGAACCATCCTGAAAACCACCGACGGGGGCTCTACCTGGACCCCACAGGAAAGCGGGACGCCAAATGGTATTGAATTTGTCTGTTTTCCCAAGGCAGATACCGGTTATGCAGTTGGAGACACAGGGATCATCCTCAAAACCGTCGATGGCGGCACGACCTGGACTACCCAGTCAAGCGGGACCTATAATTCGATCTATTCAGCCTCCTTTAGTGATGCTAACACAGGTCATGTTGCAGGGGGGGCAGGGACCATATTAATGACCGGGAACGGGGGTTATGGTTTGTTCATCGGGGAACCGGCTTTGCCAGGCCCGATATACAGTCTTTACCCCAACCCTGCACAGGGTAAAATCATCATCACAAATAATAGTAAACCGGCAGAGGATAACACTATCGGGATCTTCACCATTACCGGCCAACAGGTGATATCCGGCAGGTTTTATCACCGGTCAGCCATCGAACTGGATGTAAATTCACTTTCCCCCGGGATCTACCTGGTAAAAATTGCGACCGGCGAGGGAATTGAGGTTAAAAAGCTGGTGATCCGATAATCGGAACATTTATTCAAATGCAAAATGCAAAATGCAAAAAGACAGCAAACTGTCTTCACTGTTAACTTTTGCATTTTGGTCTTTGCATTTTGGTCTTTGCATTTTGGTCTTTGCATTTCCCGACTTTAGTGCTTATCCCAGAACAGCTTTGTGGTCACATGATCTCCGCCTATAGCGGCGGAGGCTGTCGCATAATTTGCCCCGTTCACCGTTTGCTCCGCGATGGGGTAGGTATATCGTACCGGAACAGGCGAGAGGGCCCTTGGTGGCGGTGACAGGGCAGGCCAGTCAAATTTTCTCCATTCAGTCCAGGCCTCAAATCCACGGTTGTAAAGCGCGATCCATTTCTGGAAACCGATTTTGCGTTTATAATCTCCCGGCGCTGTCGTATAGGCAACCCTGGAATCGGCAAGGTAGTCCAGGGCATCCTGTTCCGATCCGCCCCAATAGGTGACCGAAGCCCTGATCGCGTTATTGTAATGTTCGCGGGCAGTTCCCCCAACGTTATAGCCACGTTCGGCACCTTCGGCCAGCAGGAACTCGGTCTCGGAATAATCAAAGATCAGCCCCTCAAAGGTTGGTACCTGGAGCGGATCGGCTACATGCGAATATTGTGTAAAATCATTGGATTCACCGTATATTCCACCGACATAGGCGAGTTTCGGGACTGATGTGGACGAGGTGTCAACCTGCGTAAAATAGTAGTCCAACCGCGGGTCGTTCATCAAATTCATCGTATCGACCAGCGTGTTGGCGGGGATATAATCATGACGGCCGCTGGCAACCAGTTCATCGTAGATCGGGTTGGTGGACGGGGGTGAACTCAGGTAAACAAGCCTTGCATTGTCGTTGTTGGAGGCGATCAGCCCATTCTCGTCAGAAACGGCACTTTCAACGGTAGCTTTTGCAAAAGCCGGATCAACATCCGAGAGGAGCATTCCCATCCTTAGCTTTAGCGAGTTTGCAAATTTCAGCCATGCCGGCACATCGCCGAAGTACACCTGGTCGGCTGTACCAAGGCTGCCGTAGGCGGGATCAAGATGAACGATCGCCGTGTCGAGGCGCATGATCAGATCTTTATATACTGTCAGGCCATCATCGTACTTAGGCAGAAGGTTGTTTATGTTCAGCGCCTGCGAATAAGGAACATTTCCAAACGTTTCGACCAGGAGGCTCCAGCTGTAAACAGTCATGATTTCAACTACGGCCAGGCGGTTCCTTTTCACAGCGGGACTGTCATCACCGGGATAGTCAGTTGAGGCGATGTTTTTGGAGGCCTGGTCCAGGTCCTTAAGGACATACTGGTAGATCCAGTTCCAGTGATTATCAGCGATTGTACGGTCGACCAGGTCATAATTGCTCTCATCAGTATAGGTTGTCTCTGTCCATTGCTGGGTGATCAGCCTCCAGATATTATAATTTGCATTCGGGGTGACCATCTGCTGGAAGAGGTTAATCTCGGCCCCTGTAAACAGTGATTCTCCGGAAACTGATTTGGGGTACTTCGTGTTGGTGTTCAAATCCTGGAGTTTCATGCAGGAGGAAATTACCAGGATGAGGAGTGTCAGGGCGAATATTTTTTTCATTACCAATTGTTTAGAAGGAAAGTTTAAGGTTAAAGCCAAAGTCCCTTGTCGAGGGGAGCGAACTTGTGGAGTATCCCTGGAGGTTCCCCGAACCAAGGCCCGATTCAGGATCGGCATAGGGCAGGTTCTTAAAGATAATCCACACGTTTGATGCAACGGCGCTGAGGGTAATCCCTGAAATGAAGGTTTTCTTCAGCAGTGACAAGGGAAAGGTATAAGACAGGGCGATCTCCCTTAGTTTTACATAGGTAGCATCATAAACAAAGGTTTTATTCGGGTTCCGCAGGTACCCGAAGGCCCCGTATTCGTCGGCAGCTGTCCTGGTCTGGTTCTGCGCCCCGTCGGGATTAACGCCCGGATTTATGAACCCGCCGCTTGAACGGGCATAACCGCTTGCAGGATCGCCGGGAATGTTGCAGACAATAGGATTCCTTACGGGGTTTCCAAGGTCGTTTATGTATGCCGTCTCCTTGTAGAGTCCGGTTGCCAGACCGTAAGCCATATCCAGCGAGAAGACATCCCCTCCCTTTGAAACATCCACCATAAAACTCAACGCCCAGTTCCGGTATGAAAAGGTGTTTCTCATTCCGCCGGTCCAGTCGGGGTTCACGTTGCCGATCACATTATCCGATTTATTCGTCACCAGGTAATACCCGGTTTGAGGGTCAACCACCTTCTGCCCGTTCAGATATATATAATCGGTTCCTTCAAGAACACCATAGGGCTGCCCTACCCTGGCATTCAGCGAAACTCCTCCCTGGAAGGAGCCCAGCTGCATGTTATCAACTCCTTCGGTGAGGGCAACGACCTTGTTCCTGTTCTTTGCCCAGTTGAGGGTTACACTCCAGGTAAAGGAGGTTGTTTGTATGGGGATTGCATTCAATGAAAACTCAATCCCTTTATTTTCAATATTTCCGGCATTGACTACCTTATAGAAAAACCCGGTCGCCACCGACACCCTGAGGGGTACGATCTGGTCGACTGAATTTGTCTTATACAGTGCCATATCAAACCCCAAACGTTTTCCAAGAAAATGCATTTCAAGCCCGCCTTCCAGGCTGTGGGTCATTTCAGGTTTCAGGTCAGGGTTCTTTTTTACCTCCGGAATGAAGGTAATGGGACTTCCGAAAGGAGTTGCAAAATAATATGTGTCGGTAACCTGGTCAAAGGGTGCAGCGTTGCCAACCGAAGCATAATTAAGCCTGACCTTCCCGAACGAGAGCCAGCCGGCCTCCTTTAAGAGGTTTGAGAAAACAAAACTCCCCGCTATTGATGGGTAAAAATAGGCGCTGTTATTTACGGGCAGGGTTGAGGATTGGTCACGGCGAAGCGTCAGGTCAAGGTAAACCAGGCTTTTATAGCCCAGTGAAGCGCTGCCGTAAATACCGTCGACCCCGATAGTTGATGCAAGTTCGTTCGGAAGCGGCAGTGTTCCGGCGCTGTTCTGCAACGAGTAGATTTCGGGAGCAATCAGTCCTCCGCTTGTCGCCTGGACCACCCTGTTCTGGTTGGTCCTCCTGATATTCATTCCAAGCACCCCCCTGATATTGAAATTGCGGAGGAAATCCTTGTTGAAGTTGGCCATCAGGTCGTAGTTGTACTCACTGAAGGTAATATCCCTCCTCAGGTAACCCGAAGGCTGGTAGTTTCTCCCGAGGCTCCCGTCGGCACCGTACCCGATACCGAACTGGCCTGGAACACTGCCCATCGCCTTTCGCTCCTCCTGCAATTCGTCGTACATATCAACTGAAATCCGCCCGAAGATGTCAAACCAATTCGCCACCTTGTACTTCAGCGAGAGATATCCTATGAAGCGGTTCCTTCCGTCGGTTTCATAATTTTCATATCTGGTCCAGTAATAATTGTCCCAGAAGATCGGTTGCAGATCGGTCGGATCGGCCCAGTTCCATGTCATATTCCTTTTAGTCTGGAGGTAGGCAGCCTTTTGTTCCTGGATATCGACATTTGTCTGCATCCACTGTCGCATTGAAAGGATGCTGCTTGTGCCATACCCGGTTTCGTTGCGTCCCCGTGTTTTCGTGGCGATATAATTTGCGCTTCCCGCCGCAGTGAGCCGGTCGGAGAGGTTCCATGTTCCGTTCAGCAACACATTGTTCTTTGTCATCTGGCTGTTTGGCAGCAAACCATCCTGGCTAAAATTGGTGTACGACAAACGGACATTGCCGGTTTTGAAGGAATTGTCGATTGAAACGGAGTTCATGTAGGTTACCGGGTTCTTGAAAAAGGTGACAGGACCGTTTTTTGCCGCCACCCAGGGAGTTGCCTTATGGTAGTTGGGTGATGAAGGATCGAAGGCATCCCACTGGTAAACCATTAGGTTAGGGTCAAAAGGTGCTCCGTAGGAGGCATCTTCGGAGGTGACCACGCACTGCTGTAGCTGGCCTGTTCCCAGGATATCACGCATATACCAGAAACTTCCGGGGCCTTCATAATAGGGACCGTATCCGGCGCCATATTCCTGCTGGTAAACAGGGAAGGTGCTTTTATCGACAAAACCCACCTTTATTCCCGAATTAAGGGTAACATGCAGTCTTTTCAGTCCTTCGCCATCTCCGCCGACAGCCCCTTTTTTGGTCGTGATCATGATCACTCCGTTGGCGGCACGCGAGCCGTAAAGCGCGGTGGCAGCCGCGCCTTTGAGCACGTTGATCGACTCAACATCATCGGGATTGATATCGGAAGCTGCATTCCCGTAATCATAACCCTCACCTGCTGTCTGCTGATCCAGGGTGTTGGTGTTTTCATTGCTCACCGGCACCCCGTCGATCACGAACAGCGCCTGGTTGTTCCCTTCGAGCGATTTTATCCCGCGAAGGAGAACATTGGTCGACCCGCCGATATTGGTGTTGGTACGAATCTGGGCCCCGGCAACCTCGCCTGCCAGCAGGTTGACAAAGTTGCCGGTCTTGATTTTCTGTATCACATCCCCGTTCACCTCCTGGGTTGCATAACCCAGCGATTTTTTATCCCTTGGAATACCCAGTGCGGTCACAACCACCTCCTTCATCGTTGTGGCTGCTGGCTGCAATACAATGTTGATAACGGTCAATTCGCCGGCAACAACCTCCTCTGTTCTCATCCCTATGCAGGAAAAGACCAGGGTGCTGAGTTTACCCGGAACCGTAAGTGAATATTTTCCATCAGCATTTGTTACTGTCCCCGCAGATGTTCCCTTAATCAGAATGGTAACCCCTGGTATGGGGCTTTTATCCTCCGCAGAGGTAACATGCCCGGTGATGATCCTGGTCTGGGCCATTGAACCGCAGATGCCAAGGAGGAAGACCAATATTGTCAATAACGTATTTGTTTTCATTTTCCCTTTTTGCTTGTTGAATGCTAATTCTCCCGCCCGTTCCGGATTATAACAATGAAGTTTAATTGACCAAATTAGTTGAAATTTCCTTTTGTTTAAGGGATCATTTTGAAAAAGAACCAAATTGTCCTTTGCTGATGAAAATCAGAGATAACCGGATGATCACGGCAAACCGGATGGTTATTTCGCGGATTTCTGGATAATCCCGGCTCCGCCGGGGGAGAAAATCTCGACGAAACCGGGACCCAGCTGGCACTTAGGGGAAAACAGTTTACGTGATAAGTCTTGAACCTGAGTGAAATCATAAAGACTGTTCATCACTGTCTTCAAAAAGAGGACCGGCCAGGCCCCTACCGGATTCCGGCTGGAGATGAGTAACCTCATTTCCTGATATCACAACACTTTTACCGGATTGTGTTACCCTCGGTACGGCGGGTATGTACAACTTTGCACCGTCAATAAACAATTTCAAATTACATTTAAATCCAAAGAAATGAAAACAATGAAAACCTGCTTCAGGGCTCTTGCTCTGCCTGCCATCGCACTGTTTATGATTGCCCTCAACGGCTGCAGCAACAGCGGCGACAAGGTAACGGTGAGCAAAACCGAACTCGATTCGCTGAGGAACCAGATCAAAGAGATGACCGCCGGCCGGGAACTGGTTGCAAAAAACCTGATCACCTTTGACACGCTCGACTTCACGGTATTCAGCAACCAGGCATGGACCCGTTTGCATGAAAGCCATTCCAAAGATGTAAAGGTTAACTGGCCCGACGGCCATTTTACAACCGGGATTGAAAAGCATATCCAGGACCTGAGTGCCATGTTCGTTTACGCCCCCGACACCAGGATCAAACAGCACCCTGTGCGCTTCGGCAGCAGCAACGGCGAATGGACTGCCGTTACCGGCGTGATGGAAGGATCTTTCACCAAACCTATGCCTATCGGCGGCGGAAAGTTTATCCAGCCCACAGGGAAGTCGTTTAAACTGCCGATGTGCACCATCGGGCACTGGAAGGACGGGATCATGTTTGAAGAATACCTGTTCTGGGACAACCAGACCTACATGAACCAACTGGGATTAGGCAAGTAATCATAAGTGAAATAATCATTCATTCAATTAAAAAACAAAACAATGGAACCAACAATTGCCAAAAAAGGACCTTACGCTACAGAGGTTGAGGCAGGAAAAACATACCACTGGTGTGCCTGCGGTCAGAGTAAAAACCAACCGTTTTGCGATGGTTCACACCGGGGAACCGAATTCGTTCCCGTGAGCTACACGCCGGCCGAATCAGGCACTGCCTATTTCTGCGGTTGCAAGAATTCCAACACAAAGCCGTTATGCGACGGCACTCATAACAAACTATAAACAGCTGATACCAGGCCGGTTTCCCGGTTGAAATGATGACCTTTGATCTGAAAAGACTGATGAATTGATCAAAGGTCATCATCCTTATATTCGCAAATATGACGAATTTTATCCTTCACAAATCCGAAACCCGCGGAGATGCAAATCATGGCTGGCTTCGCAGCAGGCATACCTTCAGCTTTGCCGGTTATCACGACCCTGAAAGGGTCCACTTCGGGCAGCTGCGGGTGTTGAACGACGACACGGTAGCTCCCGGGATGGGCTTTGGCACCCATCCGCACGACAACATGGAAATCATATCCATCCCGCTGGAGGGTGACCTTGAGCACAGGGACAGCATGGGAAATGTGAGCGTGATCAGGCATGGGGAGGTGCAGGTAATGAGCGCAGGCACAGGAATTACCCACAGCGAATATAACCGGAACAAGGACAGGCCGGTGAAGTTCCTGCAAATATGGATCTTCCCGGATAAGAAAAACGTCAAACCCCGTTATGGCCAGGTTACACTCGATTTGGCCGACCGCCACAATAAGATTCAGCAGATTTTATCACCCAATGCGGATGAACCGGGTGTGTGGATACACCAGAATGCATGGTTCCACCTGGGAAAATTCGATAAAGGGATCAGTGCCGGATATACTATCAAAGGTCACGGCAATGGCGTATATGCCTTTATCCTGGAGGGTGATGTCAAAATCAGCGGGCAGCCGTTGAACGCACGTGACGGCCTTGGAATTTGGAATACAGATGAGATTTCCATCCTGGCCGACAGTGCTGCCGAATTTTTATTGATGGAAGTTCCGATGAAATAATTTAAAAGCGGTGCGGAAATAATAACCAGCATCGAAGAACAATGGACAGAAAGAAATTCCTGCAATTATTAGTTTTGGTACCCGTAGCAAATGTTATGATGAAACTGAACGAACTGAATGCCATGACCTCCTCATTCGCCGCCACCGGTCAAATGCCCGTACTGTTTGTCGGCCACGGAAGCCCCATGAATGCCATCGAGGAAAATGAATTTGTGCAGGGGTGGAAAAACGTTGCAGCTACCCTGCCAAAACCCGGGGTCATCCTGTGCATCTCGGCACACTGGGAGACCAGGGGGACTTTTGTGACTGCAATGGAAAAGCCAAGGACAATTCACGACTTCGGCGGGTTCCCCCGGAAGCTGTTTGACGTACAGTATCCCGCACCGGGGAGTCCCGGGTTTGCTGCTGAAGCCATCACCCTTCTGAAAGATTCGGGAACCGCACCCGATGAAAAATGGGGCCTGGATCACGGATGCTGGAGCGTGCTGACCCGGATGTATCCTGCTGCAGATATCCCGGTTGTCCAGATGAGTATTGACTACTCAAAACCCGCACAATATCACTACGATCTTGCAAAGGAGCTTATGCCGCTGCGAAAAAAGGGAGTTCTTATCATCGGCAGCGGGAACATGGTGCATAACCTCGGGTTGGTTGACTGGAGCAGGATGGATCAACCAGGATTCGGTTTTGACTGGGCTTTGGAAGCCAATGAAAAAATGAAGAAGATGATCCTGGCAAACGATCATTCCCCCTTGATCAACTACCGCAAACAGGGCAGGGCCTTCGACCTTTCAATCCCTACCCCCGAACATTTCCTGCCCCTGCTTTATGCCCTTGCCCTCAGGGAAAAAGATGAAAAAACAGAATTCTTCAACGACAAGGCGGTGATGGGATCGCTCACCATGACCAGCGTGAGGATAGGC
>JBAXFZ010000010.1:0-25267 GCA_037139685.1 Bacteroidota bacterium | reverse complement strand
ACAACGGGAAGTTCATTGCCACCACATCGGGGGAGTCCAAATTTGGCAGTATCATCGAGATTGACCCGGAAAATCCCTATAAATGGCGCTCCCTTACAGCAGGGTTCACGGATGCCGTGCTGCTGAACGTGATTCCCTTTGATGACAGGATGGTGGCCGTATACCAGACTGACCTGCATCCGGTGATCTCGGTAATCGATTATGCAGGGACTGTCCTGTACCAGTTGAAATTGCCGGTTGCAACATCAGTCGGGGGATTCAGCGGCAACCACTCGGATGAGGATCTCCTGTTTCACATTGAATCCTACACCATGCCCCCGGTGGTTTATAATTTCAATATCCGGACCTATAAAAAGGAGGCCGTGAAGGAGACCAGTGTTAATTTTAAATATGACGACATAGAATACAGTCAGGTCGAGTATCTCACCAGCGACAGTGTAAGGGTCTCCATGATCCTTGTATATCAAAAGGGATTAAAGCTGGATGGAAATAATCCTGCTATCCTGGAAGCATATGGAGGGTTTAACCTGGTAGATCTCCCGTCCTTTGATCCGGGTATTGTTTATTTTATCAAAAACGGCGGGGTGTATGCCTTTGCCAATATCAGGGGCGGTGGCGACAAGGGAGATCAGTGGGCCCGCGAAGGAAGGGGAAAAAACAAGCAAAAGTCGTTCGACGATTTTATTGCCGCAGCCGGCTTTCTGATCGCCAGTAAATATACCTGCAGGGATAAACTGGCTGCCACAGGCAGAGCCAACGGGGGGCTTGTCGCCGCAGCATCTGCCATTCAGCGGCCCGATCTGTTCAGGGTTGTTGTTCCGGAATTGGCCCCTCTCGATATGCTCCGGCTTGAAAAATTCACGGTAGGCCACTGGAATACCGAAGAGTATGGAACTATCAGGGACAGCGCCAGCTTTGCACGTCTCTATGCCTATTCGCCCTTCCATAACATCAGGGAAACGGTCAATTACCCGGCCATGCTGATCGTTACCGCCGAAAATGACGACCGTGTTCCCCCGTTTCATTCCTATAAATTTGCCGCCGCTCTTCAGAACCGGAAAGCCCAGACGAACCCCATCCTGCTCAAATCCGCCCGGAATTCGGGTCATCACGGTGCCCCAACCTTCTATACCCGGATCAGGGATGATGCCAGCATCTTTGGATTTATCCTGAACCAGTTGACGGGGAAACCGTGACGCGTAACGCGTGAACCGTGACGTGTGAAACGTAATGACAGACGGTTGTTGTTTTTATGTCAGAAGAAATCACGAGTTCTGCAATTATTTTTAGGTAAACAATAAAAAATAACAACAAACAGTATCAAACAGTAAAATAGTGTGTATATTTGTGAAAACATAAAATCTTCTGTTATGAAAAATTTCGCAGGTATAAGGGAGGTATTCAGCATCTTCCAGAATAAGGAGTCTTATTTTGAAGAGATCAACGAAAAACAGTCCAACAGGTTAATATTCAATCAGTTGTTGCTGATCTGCGGATTTGCCTTCATGTATGGCATGGTGATGGGCAGTTATCACAGTTGCCTGCAATCGGTTGTCACAGGGGTGAAGGTCATCGTCCTCTTTTTGTCCACCGTCATTATCTGTTTTCCCTCGTTTTTTATCATCCAGCAGGTGTTGGGGTCGAAGATGAGTTTCAGGCAGATGATGGTAATTGTTTTAAGCGGGGTGGTACTGACTGCAACCATAGCATTATCGTTTGCCCCGATCGTGGTTGTGTTCCAGGTCACCGGCGGCAACTATCACTTCCTGCAGCTGCTGCATGTGGCCATCTTTATTTTTGCCGGTATTTTCGGCATGAGGCTGATGGTGGATGCTTTGAAATTTGCATGCGAGCACAAGAGCATCTACCCGCAGATAGGGGTGACCGTGTTCAGGATATGGATCATCATCATGGCCTTTGTGGGAATCCAGCTTGCGTGGAACCTCAGACCTTTCCTGTGTGAGAAGGATGAAGCGTTTAAGCTTTTCAGGAAGTACGAAGGCAATTTTTACACTGCCATTGTCTATTCGGTTGAGCAGCTGGCAGCTCCGAAACAGCCGGAAAAAAGGGAGATATTGAAGTCCCCGGTTCAGCTTACCGACACATCAAAACAAAAACCTACAGGCACCGAAAAAATATTAAATCAAATCAGGAAATAGCGAATGGATGATATCATGACACTTGAGGAGGTTGCCGGATACCTGAAACTTAAGCCGCAAACGCTCTATACCTGGGCACAGGATGGGAAGATCCCGGCTGCCAAGCTGGGGAAGGAATGGAGATTCAGAAAATCGGTCATAGACAGATGGTTCGACCAGCATATCGATGAAAAATTCTCGGGCTACCTGGAGAAGCCCTAATAGAGTCACCTGAAAAGGCCGGCTAACTCATTCCGATCTCCTTCCGGCACGCAGGGCACAGTTTCTGGTCTTTCTGATCGATATCTTCCACATAGGCACTTGACCGCATGACGCAGATTGAATTTTTACAATGGATCAACCCGAATGTATGGCCAAGTTCATGGATCACCTCTTTGCGGAAACGTTCCTGCAGAAGATTCTCATCGGCCTTAAGCCCGTAGCATTCGTTGTTTAACCGGTAGATCGAGGCAATACCGGTACGTCCGCCTAAATATGCCTGGCCGAAAATATAGGTTAGGATGGGTATAAAAAGGTCAACATTGAACAATCCCAGGATTTTGGCAGGCTCGGGGACCTGGATTTTGTCAATATATTTTAACAGGTTATTCCCGTTGTACTGTCTCCGCCCCGGATCATAAAATTCGCTCAGGTCGATGTGCCCCTCCTTAATCGTCAGCGCGCAGCGGAATTCACGTTTGACAGAATCCGCGACATGATCGAGAAGAGTCTTCTCAAAATACCCGAATGAGACTAAGGTTATGTCTGGCAAATTCATTGGTAATTCGAAAGTCCTGGGGATTGTAGAAAATGAGGGTTGTTGTTTTCAGACAGTTTCAGGTCAATCAGCATGGTTTATTTTTTCCTGGCAGGTTTCAGATCGTATTTTTTGATTTTGTTATACAGGGTAACGCGGTCGACCTTCAGGGCATTTGCCGTACGGGAGATGTTCCAGCTGTATTTGTTCAGGATTTGCAGGATGAATGCCTTTTCGAAATCATCAAGACTTTCGGCGGAGGTGGTCACCATGGTTTTTTCAAGTGGAAGGTCCTTCAGGGTGATCTTTTTCCCGTTCCCAACCACGATGGCCCGTTCAATCATGTTTTCGAGCTCCCGGATGTTTCCCGGAAAGTTGAACTCCAGGAGCCGGGAAAGAGCGGTAGGATCGATCGTAACAAGTTCCCTGTTCATGGAGATGCAATATTTATTTATAAAGTAATCAACCAGCAGGGGGATGTCTTCAAGCCGGTCGCGCAACGGGGGAAGTTTGATGGTCATCACATTAAGCCTGTAAAACAGGTCCTCCCTGAAGGTCCCGTTTTCAACCATGCTTTTAAGGTCCCTGTTTGTTGCACAGATGACCCTGAAATCGGAGGTAATTTCCTTATTGCCTCCCACCCGCATAAAACTTTTTGTTTCGAGCACGCGCAGCAGTTCGATCTGCATTTTGTTCGATATGGTGGCGATTTCGTCGAGAAAGATAGATCCGTTATCGGCCATCTCAAACCTCCCCTTTCGGTTGTACATCGCACCCGTGAAGGCGCCTTTTTCATGCCCGAACAACTCGCTTTCAAGCAGGCTTTCGGTAAGGGCACCGCAATGTACGCTGACAAAAGGGAAAAATTTGCGGGGAGAATTGGTGTGAATGGCGCGTGCCACAAGTTCCTTCCCTGTGCCGCTTTCCCCGGTAATTATGACAGAGGAGTTTGTCTGCGCAACGCTTTCAACCTCCCTGAGCACCTCTTTCATTGCCTCGCTGTTCCCGATCAGGTCTTCGATGTTTTCGAGGGAAATGATTTTTTTCTTCAGCGTTTCATTCTCATCCACGAGTGAGATCTGTTTGGTGGCATTGCGGATGAGGTGGGTCAGGTCATCGGGGTCGAAAGGCTTGGTTACATAGTCAAATGCCCCGTCTTTCAGCGCCTTGACTGCAGTATCGACAGTTGCAAATGCAGTCATGACGATTACGATTGAATCCGTCTTCAGCGATTTGATTCGCCTTAGCATCTCCAGCCCGTCCATCCCCGGCATTTTAATGTCGGCAAGAATAATGTCAAAATTGTCAGATTCGAGCATGGTCAATGCCTTCTTTGCATTTTCGGCGGTTTCGACCCGGAACCCGTCCTCGGTGAACCAATTGTACAGGGAATCCCTTACCGATTCTTCATCATCGACAATCAGGATGGAAACTTTTTTTGTCATGTTTTATTCACTTTAATTTCTAATCAGCGGTAAGGTAACGGAGAGGGTAGTCCCCTTGCCGAGCTCGGATTTTACCTGGATCTTTCCTTTGTGACTTTGTACAATGCCGTGAACGATCGCCAGCCCGAGGCCAATCCCGCTTGCATTTTGTTTTGTTGAAAAGAAGGGTTCGAAAATATGGGGCAGGTCCTCTGCGGAAATTCCAAGCCCGTTATCTGATATCTCAAGACGAATCGTGTCTTCATCCGGATTTGTTGTTTTTATCAGGATCTCCCCGTTTTCGAGCACTGCCTCTGAGGCGTTAACAATCAGGGCAATGCAGGCCTGTTTGATCTGGTTCGGGCTGCAATACAAAAGGTCGGACCGGGCAGAAAAATCAGATGTAAAGCTGATATTGGCAATTTTGATCGGGTGCATCATGATTTCGCAGGTATCCTGCAGGATTTCATGGAGGTGCTTGGGTTCAAAATTATCCTGGTCTTTTCTTGAAAAATCCAGCAGTCCCTTCACGATATCTCCACACCGTTTCGTTTCATTTTCAATCAGTTTCAGGTGTTTTAACATGGATGCCCGTTTTGAGTCATCCATCTCGGGATTGCTGAGTTGTTTATAGACCAGCTTTGTATAGATCAGGATTCCCGACAGGGGGTTGTTTATCTCATGTGCAACGGAGGAGGAGAGCTTTCCGAGCGAAGCCAGGCGTTCAACATGCATCAGTTCATTCTGGGCGGCGCCCAGTTCTTCCGTTTTTTTCTGAACTTTATACTCGAGCTGTTGTGACCAGTTTTCCAGTTCTTTGTTCGCTGCCTGGAGGTTGTCAAGCATATCGTTAAATGCGCGGGAAACCATCTTCATGTCGTCCAGCTGATTTTGCTTGATCTCAAGCCGCGTGTTTTTATCTCCGCTTGCTACAGAGATACTGGCCTTGATAAGAGCATTAAGCGGGTTCTTGATTTTTTTACGTGTAAAAAGGATCAGGAATGAAACAAGCGACAGGGTTGAAAAAATAGCCAGCAGAAAAAACTCAATGGAGGATTTTTTAACCGCCGAATCAAGATCCTTTAGGGGGATTTTTACAATAAGCGAGCCAAGCACATCGTCGGTTGCCTTGTGTGCGTGACAACTGCTCAGATAGCATGATTTCTCGTTCAGGATAGGCAGTTTCATTAAAAGATGCCTGCTGGAATTATCGTTTTTGTTCATTTTGCAATCGCTGTCGACATTGATGATCTTGTATGACTTGGTCTTTTTTGCGAACATGGTCTGCAAATTGTCATGACAGCTGATGCAATCGGGATTGCTGTGGGTGTTGCTGGTGTCGGAGGGGATGGATGTGTAAACGAGATTATCCTCATCATCATACATGTTCACCTCATCTATGCCGTTCATTGTATTGATGAGGTCGAGGGTGTATTGCAGTGTGCTTTTGTCATTTTCAAGCATTGAACGATACAATGACCCTTCTACGATTGATCCTATGTTGTTCCCGCTTTGCCGGATGACGGTGTTCAGGTATTCTTCGTTGACCGACCTGAATATCAGGCTGAAAGATACAAAGAGAAAGACCGAAAGCATCGAGATGATCAGGACAACCCGGCCATATATCGAATGCCGGAATTTCACATACTTCTTGAAAATTCTGTTTCCCGTGCCATTTGTATTTGCCGGCTTGTTAAAAAAAATCATGGCATCAAATTTTAGACAGTGAAAACCAGGCAACCCTGTCGTGCAGGTTAATGATCACTGCAAAATACAAAAAAACCAGCAATATTTTACCGACTGTGAAAGAATTAACAGAATTTAAATTTCTTGCAGGTGTATGTAGGTATTCGCCTGAACCATCCGTTGATTCCCGGAAAAAATTTTTGATTTGCCTGTTGATGAAGCGGATGCTGCATCCATGATGGTTATTGAAGCCCCAGCAATGTCAGCCAGGCATAAAAAACCGGGCCCGTTGATATAAGGGCCCGGCTGTATTCAGATTGAAATATACTGAGCGGGATTTATCCCGAATCATGATTTATTTGGCAGTATCGATGAACTTGGTCTGGAAATCTTCCCATACTTTCGGGTCCAGGTCGGCAAGAATACCATCTGTCAGATTGCCTCCATCCTGCAATACCAGGGTTGCATATTCGGGTGTGTGTTCAGTAAAAACTGCGGTAAAAAAGTCTTTCAACCGTAATAATTCATCTTTTAACCAGGTTTTGTAGGTTTCTGCCATGGTCAGAAACTGGATATCCCTCAGCCAGTTGGTCGGTTCAATTTTGTAGACCCAGCCATCGGTATAGGGAGCTGCATTAAGCAGGGATGAATTTAAGGCCAGGCTGTTATTGTATTCAGTAATTGTTCCTGTCAGAGGTGCATAAAGGTTAAGCTGTTTTCCGTTCCTGATAATTGTGAGTAACCGTTCACCTTTTTTTACCTTTTCACCGGGATTTTTCATCTCAACCCGGGTGACCGGGCCGGTAATGTGCTGCATAAAGTCATCAACCCCAACTTTTACAGAACCGTCATTTTCCATAAAGGCCCAGATATGCGTTTTGTCATAGTAGAGCCCCTTTGGAAGGATTACGGAATTTTCATCAAATGGCTGTGGAACCTGGCCGGGGGTGCCCGTGAGACCCGGGATTGCCTTTTTGCCGGGTCTCAATATGATATCGACAATAGAACCGATTACCACCAATGCGATCAGGATCAGCAATGCCACCTTCAGGATATCAGAGCCGGAATAGGTGCTTTGTAAAGCCGTAACAGGGGTAAAGTAGAGCTTGTCCATTTGCGATTGTCTTTCGCTGTAAACCAGGTCGTTAAAACCCTGTTGATTCAGGTATCTCTGACCGTCAGTAAGAACCCAGGTCAGGAATGCTGTTTCATTTTCATTGGCAGGCTGACCCGCTGCAACAGCATATATATTACCGGACAGGGCTTTGGGGTATTTTCCAATCCAAACACCCCTTGAAAAGGTTTGTGGGTTTTCATATATCTTTTCCAAATAATCGATCGTACCGTTCCCGTTTTTATCAATTGGCAGGAAGGTGATATTTTCAGCCAGGTTTTGGTTGTTCACATCCATAATGGCGGCCAGTTTGCAGAAGCCGACAGCATTCGGGTCATTCCGGATGGCAGTTATTAATGCTGAACCGGTTTCAAGGCTTTTCGCATTGATTGTTGCGGGGTTTGCCTTTACATAGCCGGCCAGTGCCGATTTTACCGATGGATCATCCATGATATAGAAATGGACGGGGATATTCTTTCCGTTTCCAAGCAGGGCTCCCCAGGTGATGTGATCGGGATTTTTGAGGATCTGTGCAAAGGCAGCCATGGAAATTCCTTTCCGGCTAATTTCAGCCATGAAGGGATTTTTTGTGTTAATGAACGGCACCATCACATCACGGGCTACTACCATATTCCATGATGCCAGGGCTTTCATTGCAGGATCGGATTCCCGTGAAATGAAACCAAGGCCCGAACCTGGTTTTAAGGCGGCAGTACCCCCCTCGGGAATTTTAGTAACGATCAGGTTCAATTTCGGATTTAAACGGCCAAATTCGCCTGCCCACTTAATCGCCAGGTTGTAAATATCCGGAGAACTTGCGATATTGATGGTCCCCTCGCGGATAATGGCTTTATTGCCGGCAATTTCCCGACAAATCCCGCTGTAAGAACCCAGCAGTAAAATTCCGATGAATAAAAAAATCCTGGTTTTCATAATAGACAATTTAGTTAATGAAAAAGACTATTCAATAATAGTGCCAATCTCAAAATAATTTCATAAACAACAGATAAACAGATTGTAAGCAAATGAAGTGCTTAAAAATTAAACATACTTGCTGTTGAAAAATTATACACTTTAAAACGAAGCAGGGTATAATAGGCATAATATCAATTAGATACACCATGTTGTATATTTTATATACAAGTGTTGAAATAATCAACAGTAAAACTGCAATAAACACATAATGAGGCATATGAAAATCCAGAATCATGGAGTTGGATTCCGGAAGATTATAAAGGAGATTAGTCTTACCTTTGATCGGGGAGAGCAGGAACGATAAAAAACATCCCGGACCATGAAAAGCAAAATATGGAAAAGTGACCATGTCAGATGGATTGATATAACCAGTCCTACACATGAAGAATTAAAGGAATATTCAAAGCAATTCAACCTTGATTATTATACCCTGAGTGATTGCCTTGAACCAGCCCATTTGCCAAAGAAGGAGCAGCTGGAGGATTTTACTTTTATCATTTTAAGGGTATATGACCGGAATGCCCCAAAGTATCCAACCACGATCCAGGAGATGAGCCACAAGGTGGCCATCTTTTACAACGACAAGGTTATGCTTACGGTTCACAGGGTTCATGAGGAGATCATCGATGAGATCAGGACACTATACCTGGATGCAGGGCTCATCAGCAAACCGTCTGAAATCGTGACCAAGATCATGTATTATGCGGTCAAATCGTATGAGGCCAATGCAATCGTGTTATCAGAAGAGGTTGACCAGATGGAGAAGCAGGTTTTTGTCGGAAAACAAACGAGGGTAACCCTGGAGGAACTCTATTTCCTTAAAAGCAGTTCACGGCTGAACAGGAGGATTATCGGGCTTACCCGTGAAGTCATCCTTCAGCATACTACAACCGAAGGTGATGCCAGCGCCCTGCAGGATGTAAAGGACCTGCTGCAGAAATTGTCCCTGAGTTTTGATGAAACCCACGATGATTCCGCAAACTTATCCACGGTTTATCTCTCCATTGTTTCGTCGAAGACAAATGATGTTATGAAACTGTTAACCATTTTTTCGGTGTTTTTTATGCCGCTGACCTTTATTGCCGGGATTTATGGGATGAATTTTGAGTTTATGCCCGAACTTCACTGGAAACAAGGCTATCCGCTGGTCCTGCTTATTATGTCACTGATCGGAGTCGGGATATTTATCTGGTTCAAACGGAAAAATGTAATACAATAAGCCGATGAGGAGACAGGTTTTCAGGGTCATCAAATACATATTATTGCTTTCTGCCACCCTTTGTCTGTTATCTGTTTTTCTTCCCGTGGATTATAATGTTCCCAGGTTGCAGGCAAGAGCAGGTACGAAATACTGGGCACTTCCGACAGGTTCAAGAATCGGATATACGCTGGTACGGGCAAAAGGCGAAAAAAAGCCCAGCCCGGTCATCTTTTTGCAGGGAGGACCAGGTGGGTCAATCTCCGGCAGGAATATCGCGATATTGGGGCAACTCTCTGAAAACGGTTATGATGTCTGCCTGTATGACCAGGCTGGCAGCGGCTTTTCCGAAAGGCTCGTAAACATTGATGAGTACACGGTTGCAAGGCACGTGAGGGATTTGGAGGCAATCGTTAAAAATACGGGTGCCGCACGGGTCATCCTGGTCGGGCAGTCGTGGGGAGCCATACTTGCGACCATGTTCGTTGCAGCCAATCCCGGGAAAGTGGAGAAGTTGATTTTAACCAGCCCGGGTCCCATCTTACCCGTAAGGCAGAAACTTGCAGGGATGAAGGCGCCGGACAGTCTTTGCCTTAAAGCCCCGATGTGCACCAACAGGCAGGGAAACATTAAAGTGAGGACATTAAGAACCCGGGTCGTAACCTGGTGGGCTTTGGCTTTCGGAAGTAAACTGGCTGGTGACAAAGAAGCCGATGACTTTCAAACCCTGCTGGAGAACGAATTAAACAAATCGACTGTCTGTGATTCATCCAGGGCGCTGAAGTCGCAAGGCGGCGGCGGCTTTTATGCAAGTGTGATGACTGCGGCCGATTTTGAAAACGTGCAGGATCCAAGACCCATGTTGCGAAATTCCACTGTGCCTGTGCTGATACTGAAGGGACAATGCGACAGCCAGCAATGGGGCTTTACAAATGAATACCTCCGGCTCTTTCCCAATCACAAACTGGTTGTTATTCCCGGTGCCGGGCATTCTATTTCAATTGAACAGCCTGAAATGTATATAAATGCGATCCGCAGTTTTCTGACCGATAAAAACCAGATAAATACAAACCGGTAACATGACCTGAATCAACAGTTGTATGTATCTTTGAAATAATAATTACAGGATGAGGACAAGCGAAATCAGCGGGAACAGGGATTTCCTGGATGCCATGACCTTTGAACCGCTGGCCAGGCACAACTGGGGCCTGTTTGAACAACTTTTCGGACCAAGGGGAGCGTGTGGCAATTGCTGGTGCATGTATTACCGTTTGTCAAAAACCGACTTCCTGGAAGGGAAATTTGATGACGGAAACAAATTGGCTATGAAGGCACTAACCTGGGATGACAAACCTGCCGGAATACTGGGCCTTTATGAAGGCCAGGCCATTGCGTGGTGCGCATTTGCCCCAAGGGAGGATTATTTGAAACTCGGAAAATCGAGGGTGCATAAACCCATTGACGATAAACCGGTTTGGTCCATCCCGTGCATGTTCATCGACAAGAATTACAGGAAAGAAGGGATTTCGGTCCAGCTGCTTAAGGGAGTTGTTGATTACGCAAAGGCCAACGGGATCAAAATCGTGGAGGCCTATCCGGCTATCCCTACCCAGCCGGTGCTGCCCGACTCGTTTGCATGGATCGGGCTTTACAAGTCATTTGAACGGGCAGGTTTCGTGATCGTTGACCGGAAGTCGAAAAACCGGCCAATGGTGAGGTTTTATACGGAATATATATAGTTGCAGTAAATCAGCACCAACAAGCAGTGATAACGTGCATCAGAGAAAACCCTCAATTAACAGCTTGTAGAATGATCATGAAGACCATGGATTTTTTTAAGTATATCTCAAAGGGGCACGATAAAAGTGGCGGAATTCATGAACAAGATAATTTTGATTGCCTAATAACTATTTTAAGTTGAAACACATGTTATCAAAAACCAAAATGCCAATTTTGCTGGGTGTTGCCATATTGGCGCTCATCTCCTGCCATCCGCAGCAGGAGAGGTCAGCCGGGGACCCGGGCCATAAATACCTCGAGGAGATGACCATTGCCAAACTCCGGCAGGGGTATAAGGATGGTAAATTTACAATTACACAGGTGGTTAAGGATTACCTTGACCGGATAGATGAAATTGACAAGCAGGGGCCACAGCTGAATTCAATAATCACATTAAACCCGGATGCCCTGAAGACTGCTGAGATCCTTGACAAGGAAATGGCCGCAGGGAAGATCAGGGGTCCGTTGCACGGCATACCCTTTATCCTGAAGGATAATATTGATACGCACGACCAGATGGCAACCACTGCAGGGTCAAGGGCTTTGATGAAATCGCTGCCGCGATGCGACAGTTGGGTTGCCGCAAAGCTGAAAGCCTCGGGAGCTGTGATTCTTGGCAAATCCAATCTAAGTGAATGGGCCAATTTCCGTTCGAGTTTATCGTCGAGCGGATGGAGCGGCGTCGGAGGGCAGACGAAAAATCCCTACAAGCTCAGCAGGAATCCCTGCGGATCGAGTTCAGGGTCGGGAGTTGCAGCCTCCGCAAACCTGTGTCTCCTTGCCATCGGGACAGAGACCAACGGCTCAATTGTATGCCCGGCCAACAACAACGGGATTGTCGGTCTCAAACCTACGGTAGGGCTGATCAGCCGGGCGGGGATTATCCCGATTTCATTTACCCAGGACACACCTGGCCCGATGGGACGCACAGTGACCGATGTTGCAATATCCCTGGGTGTTCTGACCGGACTGGATCCAGCTGATTCCAAAACGCTGAACTCTGCCGGGAAGTCCCATGCCGATTACACTGAATTTTTAAAACCTGACGGACTCAGGGGAAAACGCATCGGTGTGCTGAAGGAATCGATGGGTTTTCATCACAAGGTTAACCGCCTGATGGATCAGAATGTGGCATGGATAAAAAGCCGGGGCGCGGAAGTTGTCGAGTTGAAATATGTATTAAATGCCGGGGTTGAAAAAGCTTCACAAACCGTCATGCTCTACGAATTTAAGGATGGACTGAACAAGTATCTGCAGAATCTCGGGAAAGAGGTTGAAGTGAGGAGCCTGAAGGAGCTGATTGCATTCAACAGCAGGGATACGGTTGAATTGAAATATTTTGACCAGAAGCTGCTCGAAGAGGCAGAGCAAAAGGGAACCCTCGAATCACCTGAGTATAAATCAGCGCTGTCGGAAATGCTGAAAGGTACCAGGGAGGAGGGGATCGATAAACTGATGAATGACAACAGGCTCGATGCGATCATGGCTCCAACAGGGACTCCTGCCTGGCAAACCGACCTGGTTGACGGGGATTTGTACCTTGGCGGAAGTTCATCCCTTGCAGCCATATCAGGCTATCCCGACATCACGGTGCCGATGGGTTTTATAGATGGCCTGCCTGTTGGTATTTCGTTTTTTGGCAGGGCGTGGAGCGAACCGGTACTTTTTGAAATAGCTTATTCTTTTGAACAGGGTACAAAATGCAGGAAAGCCCCGGAATTTAAAAAATAACGGGCCATCAGGATTTCAAAATTTCTTACAAACCTCAGGTAATTTTTACTGATAATATGGAAAACAGGCAACTGAAGATTTTTTCTGATAAACTAACAGCCATCATAGATGGAAGGGATCTGGTAAAGCTGGTGCTTGCAAAACAGCGGAACACCGCATCAGACTTGAAAAGCATCATTGTAACCATCGTTGAAATAAAGGCCGGAATGCGGCTGAACTTTGTCTACAGGTACAAAACAAAGGATATCACGAAAAATTTTGAACCTGCCGGGGCTATCCCGGTTATCCTGAAAAGCCTTGAAGATGATTTTTTAAATGCAGATTTGCTCGCCGCAAACGAAACAATCCAGCTGACCACCCTGGGCAGGGGAAAAATCAAGATCAAAACAACCCGGCCGGTCGTTCAGCAGGTTGAAAATTTCAGTCATGACCATGTCAAGGAGCGCATCATTTCAACTGAACAGAATATTTACCTGCGTGAGCTCGGCATTCTCAATGCAAATTTCGAGTTACGACATGAGATGAACGACAAATACCTGCAGATCAACAGGTACCTTGAGCTGATCGGGCCAGCTGTCATGGAACTCGCGTTAACCGATGGATTCCACGTTGCCGACATGGGGTCGGGCAAGGGATACCTTACCTTTGCCCTGTATGATTTTGTAACCGGCAAACTTGGTAAAACAGCGGTGGTTACCGGCGTGGAATCGAGGCAAGAGCTGGTGAATCTCTCAAATAACATTGCAGAGAAGGCAGGTTTCGCCAATCTTCACTTTGTAACCGGGTCCATCGCAGATGTTCCGTTGCCGCGAATCGATATGCTCATCGCCCTTCACGCCTGTGATACAGCCACCGATGATGCGATCTTCAGGGGCATTTCCTCCGGAGCCTCGCTGATTGTTTGTGCCCCATGTTGCCATAAACAGATCAGGAAGGAATTCAAAGTAACCAATGAATTAAAGGGTGTTTTGAAACATGGAATTCTGGAGGAGCGGCAGGCCGAGATCATCACCGATGGTCTCCGCGCCCTTATCATGGAGTCGCAGGGCTACCAGACGAGGATTTTCGAGTTCATTTCGTCGGAACATACCCCGAAAAATTTACTGATCGTAGGGAAAAAAGTTCCCCGAAAGCCGGCGGAGAAACAAAAGATCCTTGCCAACATCGGTAAAATAAAGGAGTTCTACGGAATCGGGCACCATTACCTGGAGTTGCTGCTCGAACCAGGGAGGAAGGATTGATTTCCAGATCACAGGTTATGCAAGCTTCTTTGACACCTCCCGAAGCATGACCTCGGTCATTTTCGGCAGGTCGTATTCGTAGAACAGTCCCCAGTCCTTCTTGGCAACGGTATCGTTGATGCAGGCAGGCCATGAATCGGCGATGGCCTGGCGGAAATCGGGTTTGTAGGTGATTTCAAACTCAGGTATATGCTTTTTGATCTCATCCGCCAGTATCTGCGGGGTAAAACAGATACCCGCCACGTTATAACTCGAGCGAAGCGTGAGTTTCGAGGCATCAGCCTGCATCACATCAATGGTGGCTTTGATGGCATCGGGCATGAACATCATCGGCAGCGCCGAATCCGGTCCCAGGAAACATTCGTATTTTTTATGCTTTATGGCCTCATAAAAAATCTCCACGGCGTAGTCGGTGGTGCCGCCGCCGGCTTCGGTCTTGTAACTGATCAACCCGGGGTAACGAAGGCTGCGCGTATCTACGCCATACTTGTTGTAATAATACTCGACCCAGCGTTCACCGGCCAGCTTGCTGATTCCATAAACTGTGTTTGGCTCCATGATCGTATATTGTGGCGTATCAAGCCGGGGGGTTGAGGGACCGAATACGGCAATGGAGGATGGCCAGAAAATCTTGGGGATCTTCAGTTCGCGGGCCAGTTCGAGAACATTCATCAGGCTGCGCATGTTGATGTCCCATGAGGCAAGAGGGCGTTTTTCGGCATTACCCGAAAGGATGGCGGCAAGGTGATATACCTGGGTGATCTTCTCGTGCTCGAGGATCAGCTGAAGTTTTGGGGCATCCAGCACATCGAGTATTTCAAAAGGTCCGGTTCCGGCAACTTCGGGCGGGGCCGGGCGGATATCGGTCGCAATGACCTTTGATTCACCATACAATTTGCGCAATTCGAGGGTGAGTTCCGAGCCAATCTGGCCTGAACAACCAATGACAAGAATCTTTTCTGACATAAACCGGGGGATTAAATATTATCCGGCAAAAATAGGAAGATTTATTGTGAAAAAATTAGCAGGTCGGGACAGGGGCGAAATATATTTGCTATTCAAAGGGGCTCATTACCATCCTGGTTCGTTTTATCCAGAATTCGTTGAAACTGGTATGCGGTTCCGAACACATCCAGACAGAGGTTCCTGACTCACGTGCCATGGGAGTGTCAACCTGCCCTATTTTCCGGATGGTCCCGAACAGGTTCTTTACATCATCGCCCATGACATCGTTGATATAGATCAGTGTCGTGATCTCGTACGGCGGGTTTCGCGGGAGCCAGTAATAGAAGCTTTCCGCAAAGCAGGCGGGTTCGGGCAGCCCGTATTTTTTCCCAAGAACCATCACGGCACCCGCCTGCCCGTAATTCTGCGCATAGATCATTGCATGCCTTTTATCAGGAATCTGCTGCCAGCCCCTGGCTGTTTGAAAGGCAATCTCATCCCATCCGAGCATGTCGGCATAATCCTGCGGAAGCTCATGATAGCGGCCTGTTTCCCAGCGCACGGATATTCCCAGGCCCAGGTTGTCCTTCATCCAGGCAAAGTACCGTGCGAGTTTGTCAGCCCTGAGCACAGGCAACCCTACGGGGATAAGCGGTATTGTAACCACGACAATCAAAAGCGGCAACAGTGCCCTGGAAAACTTCCGCTTAAGGCTGTTTTCCCAGTACACTCCGCCTGCCGCAATCAAAAGGGGAAACAACCCGAGTGAATAGTAGCTTTTCCCCCTGGCAATCACAAGCAGCAGCATAACCACAATCCCTGCCGTAATCATGAAACGGTAGGGCTTCATTATCTTTCCAAAGCAGAGGAACAGGATGCCCGGGATGGTAAGCAGGACCGACAAGGCGCCGATGAGGAGCTGGTCGGTCAAAAATGTAATCCTGCTGACATGAACCAACTGGCTCCCTTGCAGCGCCTTCATGTGGGTGAGAACGGGCAGTCCATTGCTGAACTGCCAGGTCAGGTTGGGAAGAAAAACCAGGAATGCAATGCAAATTGCAAGGTAAAAGGCCCGTTTTGCAAAAATGGTGCGGTATGGTGAGAGCAGGAGAGCCGTCAGGATGCCAAGGAGTTCAAGGGCAACAAGGTACTTGTTCATCATTCCGGTACCGGCGGCAAGACCAAGCAGGATAAGATATTTATCTTTCTTTGTGTTGATCCATTTCAGGGTGAGCCAGAAGATCAGGGTCCAGAAAAAAATATCGAAGCAAACCGGCATGAACAGGAAAAAACTGCGCAGGTTAAAGGGGGCGGCAACAATGGCAAGCGAGGTCAGGACCTGTGCATAGGCTCTCCCATGCAATTCCCTGGCAATGGATGCCGACAGGATAACCAGCAGCCCGCTGAGCAATATGGGAATGATGCGGGCGGCCAGCAGGGAATATCCAAGTATATGGATCATCAGCCAGGCCGTCAAGCCTATAAACGGAGGTACCGATGCATACCCCGCCGAAGGATGCTGCCCCAGGGAGAAATAGAGGAGTTCGTCGCGGTGAAAGCCGAGCGTGTTATAAAAAGCAAGATGCAGCAAGAGGTTGAACAGGGCAATGAATAGCACCCAGGGAGAAAGCCGTGCGACAGTTTCAGTCTTTGACAACATCATATGTCAGGGTTGTGTATACAAAGATAATCTAATTTCAAAATATTCCTACCTTTGCGGCTGAATCGCCTATCCAATGGAAAACCAGCTTTATATAACCAATACGCTTTCCCGCAAAAAGGAACTTTTCGAACCCATCAACCCGCCGTTTGCCGGCATGTATGTCTGCGGGCCAACAGTTTACGGGGATCCTCACCTGGGCCACGCCCGTCCTGCCATTACCTTCGACCTGGTTTTTCGCTACCTGCTGCACCTGGGATACAAGGTAAGATATGTCAGGAACATTACTGATGTCGGGCATCTTGTAGCAGATCTCGACGAGGGTGATGATAAAATTGCGGTGAAGGCCCGCGTAGAGCAGCTTGAACCCATGGAAATCGCGCAGTTCTATGCCGACCGCTATTTCATCTTTATGGATTCGCTGAATGTAAAACGTCCCAGCATCGAACCGCGTGCATCGGGACATATCATCGAACAGATCAACATGGTCTCCCAGATCGTGGAGGCAGGGTATGCCTATATTGAAAACGGGTCGGTCTATTTTGACATTGAGAAGTACAGTAAAAGCTACCAGTACGGAAAACTTTCGGGACGGATCCTCGATGACCTGATGACCAACACCCGTGTCCTCGAAGGGCAGGACGAAAAACATCACCCGGCCGATTTTGCTCTTTGGAAAAAGGCCCAGCCGGAACATATCATGCGCTGGCCCTCTCCATGGAGTGACGGCTTCCCTGGCTGGCACCTCGAATGTTCGGCTATGAGTACCAAGTACCTGGGGAACTATTTTGACATCCACGGAGGCGGGATGGACCTTCTTTTCCCCCACCATGAATCCGAAATTGCACAATGCCAGGCTGCCATCGGACACGAATCGGTGAAATACTGGATGCACAACAATATGGTAACCATCCAGGGACAGAAAATGGGTAAATCGCTGGGCAATTTCATCACCCTGGAGGAGTTCTTTACCGGGTCGCACCGCCTGCTTGATCAGCCATACAGCCCGATGACCATCCGGTTTTTCATCCTGCAGGCACACTACGGCAGTACCATCGATTTTTCGAACGACGCACTGGCGGCCGCAGAAAAAGGGATGAAGAAGTTACTGGCAGCCTATAATACGCTTTCGGGAATGTTGTCCCAACAGGATGGCCCTGCCAGGCCGCCTTCACCGGTAGATAAAAGGATTCCCGAACTCAGGCAGGCATGCTATGCGGCGATGAACGACGACTTCAACAGCCCGATCCTGATTGCAAACCTCTTTGAAGGCGTGCGCATTATCAACTCCGCAGCCGATAAAAAGGAGGTGCTTTCATTACCTGACCTGCAGCAGATGAAGGGGATCTTTGACACATTCCTCTTCGACATCCTTGGTTTGAAAGATGAAAAGGGGAGCGACCAGGGAGCAACGGTTGACGGGCTGATGCAGCTGATACTTGCCATCCGGCAAAAATCACGTGAAACAAAAGACTGGGGAACCTCCGACCAGATCAGGGACACGCTTCAAAAACTACATATCATTGTGAAAGATGGGAAAGAGGGAAGCACGTGGGGAAATGAATAAATTAATGCAGGCAATGCAGGCAATGCAAACAATGAAAACAATGAAAACAATGAAAACTTTTTACGTATTTGCCGTCTGCCTGCTTCTGCTGGCGGGTTGTAGCTCCAAACAGGAAAAAATGAAGAAAGAACTGACTGATTTTATCAGGAAGCACGATTCGGTGCTGGTCCCGCTGTACAAGGAAACCGCACTTGCATCCTGGAATGCGGCAATTTCAGGGAAACCGGGGGACTTTAAAAAATCGGAAGAGCTTAACCTGAAGATGATGGCCCTTTATGCCAATAAGGTGTCATTCAAAAAGCTGGAGGAGATCAAGGTTTCGGGGATGATTACCGACACTATGCTCAACCGTGAGCTGGATGTGCTTTATCGCTCCTTCCTGATGGCCAAGGCCGATACCGGGAAGCTGAATGCGATGGTACGCATGGGAACTGTGATTGAACAGAAATATGGCAACTTCCGTACCGAGGTGAAGGGGAAGAAGCTGTCGGACAATGATGTGGAGGAGATCCTGAAGAGTTCGAAAAATGTCGGGGAGCAGAAAGAGGTTTGGGAAGCCCAGAAAAAGATCGGTTCGCTTGTTGCCGATGACATCAGGAAGCTGGTCAAAATGCGAAACGAGGTGGCAAAGGACCTTGGATTCAATAACTATCACCAGATGAGCCTGACCCTCAGCGACCAGGATCCACGGGAGGTAAGCAAACTGTTTGATGAGCTTGACAGCCTTACAAAACGGGCATTTGCTCAGGTAAAGGGAGACATCGACACCTATTTTGTAAATTATTACAGCCTGAAAAGCAAAGATGAACTGCGGCCCTGGAATTACCAGGATCGTTTCTTCCAGGAGGCGCCCAGGATATATGATGTCGACCTCGATAAATACTACAAGGATAAAAATCTTGAAATCCTTACTGCCGGCTATTATGCCGGCATCGGGCTTCCGATCGGCGACATGATAAAAAACAGTGACCTCTATGAAAAACCGGGGAAGAACCAGCATGCTTTCTGCACCGACCTCGACAATGAAGGGGATGTGCGTGTGCTGTGCAATATCAAGCCAAATACCAAATGGATGAACACCATGCTTCATGAATTCGGGCATGCAACCTATGATAAAAACATCAGTACCGGGTTACCATTCATCCTTCGTGACCCGGCCCATACCTTTACTACCGAAGCCATTGCCATGATGTTCGGTCGTTTTGCCACAAACCCGCAGTGGATTAAAGACATGACCGGGATCAGTGAGGAGGAGAAACTGAAGATTGCCGACAACAGTTTTAAAACCCTCCGGCTTGAACAGCTGGTTTTCAGCCGTTGGGCCCAGGTGATGTATCGTTTCGAAAAGGGTATGTATGAGAACCCCAACCAGGATCTGAATAAATTCTGGTGGGACCTGGTTGAAAAATACCAGCTGCTCAAACGTCCCGAAGGCCGCAATGAACCCGACTGGGCCACCAAGGTCCATATTGCCACCTATCCCTGTTACTATCATAATTACCTGATGGGCGAGCTCCTTGCCTCGCAGCTCTATTCCCACATTGTCAATGTTGTACTTAAAGCCGGGGATAGCAAATTCCAGAGCTTTGCAGGAAAAAAGGAGGTTGGAGAGTGGCTGAAGGAAAAAATCTTTCAACCAGGAAGCCGCTGGTATTGGAATGAGATGATCGAGAAGGCTACCGGTGAAAAACTCACGGCCAAATACTACGCAAAACAATTTGTGAATTAAGGACAGGATCGGACTAAACCCCTGTTTCTCCTGTTGTTTCAATGTTCCATCAAAGGCAAAATAAGAGCTTGCTTTTTATTTAATTCTGTATATTTTTGTTTTGTTCTAGCTGAGCTAAATAATGTCCAGGTATCTATTCTTTTATTTGAGATTGTGCCTGTTTTGGCTGTTTGTTTTTTGCATCCAGCGGATGGTTTTTCTGTTGCTGAACACCGGGCAACTTGCTTCCTGCCAGGGCTCCCTGATCATGAAATCGATGGTCTACGGACTGATCATGGATGTTTCGGTTACCTCCTATTTTCTCGCACTCGTAATTTTCATTTTTTTTCTTACCCTCCCATTCAAACCGGAAATTTATTTTAAAACGGTCAGGGTGGTGTTATATATCCTTATTGTCATAACCTGCCTTTTAACGGTTTGTGATTCAGCTTTGCAGCATTACTGGAATACGCGGATAAACGAAAAGGCCCTTTCTGTTCTGCTCTATCCGCGAATGGCTTTCGATGCCGCACGAAGCACGGATTACCTGTTACTGACTGCAGTTATGGGGTTGATGACAGGGTTATTCATGGTCCTCTGCCGGTATTTAGTTTTCGGGAAACAACAGATCAGCAGCAGAACGGGAAAAGGGCCAGTTGCCCTTGTCTCGCTTTTCCTGATTCCCCTGTTGGTGATCGGGGCACGGGGCGGGGTTCAGAAGTATCCCCTGGGGAAGGCAACCGTGTTTTTTTCAGACAATTTCACCTGTAATTATGCAGCGTTGAATCCCTTCTGGAATTTTGCCGATATCCTGCTTGTGGCGCATGACGGTTCGGGGAACCGCTACCAGTATTTTCCCCGGGAGGTGGTAAACAGGGAATTTGATAAACTGTTCCAGAAAAAGGAAACCGGGGAGGTTAACCATATCTTTTCGGTTGAAAAGCCCAATATTGTTCTGATCCTGCTGGAAAGTTTCAGCGGTGAGAACCTCCCGAAACTGAACGGGATCCCGGTAGCCATGAAATTAAATGCACTGCTCGACAGTTCGCTTTGGTTCTCAAATTTCTATTCAAACGGGTTTCGTTCGGAACATGCCCTGATCGCCCTGCTTAGCGGAACTCCGCCATTGCCCGGAGGTTCCCTGTTGCGTGAAAGCAACCGGATCGTCAGGCTGCCGCTGCTTGGTAAACAGCTCAAAGACTCCCTGGGATATTCACTCCAGGTATATAATACATACGACATTACCTATGCACGAATGAATGAGTACCTTTCCTTCTCGGGATTTGAAAAGATTGTTACCGATAAAGAATTCATGAATTGCAGGCGGCACGAGTGGGGAGCATACGATGAAACACTTTTTGATTATGTGCTGCAGGACCTTGGAACCAATAAACCGCCATTCTTTTCCCTTGTTTTGACAAGTGTATCACATGAGCCGTTCAAGGCAGAGGTCAGGAGGGTTTTCCCCGGTAATAATGAACAGAGCAGGTATAAAAACACAGTTTGTTATACCGACAGCTGCCTGGGTGATTTCCTTGATTCAGCGCGGTTGAAGCCATGGTACAGGAATACAGTCTTTATTATAATGGCCGATCATGGTCATGCCTATCCGATGAACAGGAACTATGCGGATCCGCGCAAATTCAACATCCCCTTCCTGATCTTCGGGGAACCTTTGAAAAAGGAGCTGGCGGGGAAATCAATTTCATATCCCGCCTCCCAGATAGACCTTCCCGCTACAATCCTCCACCAGCTGGGGATGAGTTCATTGAGCTTCCCTTTAAGCAGGGACCTGATGAAGGAGGATCAGCCCCATTTTGCCTTCTTTACCTTCAGCGACGGATTCGGATATGTGTCTGAAAAAAGCACCTATTCATTTAACAAGGACCTCAACCGCCTTATGTTTGTATCCAAACGCGATGAAAATGATAGCCTGGATATCCTTCACGGGAAGATCATACTGCAATGGCTGTCGCATGAATACAGAAACCTGAATTAGCCTTCCTGGCTGCAGCGTGTGAGGATTACCAGGAGGAACCAGCTTGCTGATCTCATAAACCGGTCAACGGATGAACAGATTAACTGCCTCAGCCTCGTTTAACCGGAGGGTAAACCGTAAAAGGAGATCAATCTGTTTACGGGATATAGCCAGAATCCGGTGAAAAGTTATACCCGGAACGAAACAGGAAAAATATGGAAGAATATGCAGGAATCAAACGACCACAGACTACTGTTCAATGAAGGAGGTTGCTGCGCCGAAGACGCTTTGCAGAAGCTGTGCTCCGGCAGTCTTGACAAGGCACAGTCCCTTGAGGTTGAATCTCACCTCCGGGAGTGTGACCTCTGCCGGGAAACTGCGGAAGGGATGACCCGGGATATCCGGATGAATAACCCCGGGGCATCCGGTGAAGCAGCAGGTTCAGTCAGCCAACAGGTTGATGAAAGTGCCCAAAGCCTGCCGGGAAGCGGAAAACCGGGACCAGGCCGCTTCTGGATCTTTTTCACCTGCGTCATGGTGCTTTTTGTGATCACGGCCATCATGACATTCCGGTATACCTCCATCAGGCAACAGGAACAAAGCAAACCGGGGATTGAGATGGAGGGACCTCTTGCCCTGCCTGGCAACCATCCACCTCTGTCGCCATCCAGGCCGGGAGCCGCCGCCGCTGAAGCCCGGGAAAAAACAACTGCCAGCCCCGTTCAACCGGCAAAAGCGGGTGAAATTTTTAATTTTATTGAGGAGATGCCTCAGTTTCCTGGTGGAGAAGAGGCGATGCTTAAATTTTTGCAGGAGAATCTCGCTTACCCGGAAGCTGCCAGGGAAGATGGTATCCAGGGGAAGGTGTTTTTAACTTTTGTAGTGGAAACTGATGGTTCGCTGACAGATATGAAAGCTGTCAGCAGGCTCGGGGGCGGATGCGACGGGGAGGCTTTGCGGGTTCTGAAAATCATGCCCAAGTGGATTCCCGGCAGGCAAAGGGGTGTCCCGGTAAGGGTTCGGTTCAATCTCCCGGTTAAATTCACCCTGCAATGATCTCGCCAGGATGACCGGTCCGGCCGGGAAGCCGGCCTTCGTTTTATTGATGGTTCATGTCCAGTTTTTCAAGCAACCCCTCCTTGTAGACCAACCCGATGGGGATCATATGGCCGGCAACATCCACCTGGTTACCCTCGATCAACCTTATCCGGGCAAGAGAGACAATGAAGGATTTATGCACGCGGATAAACAGATGTTCGGGCAGTTGGGTGACCAGGTTCTTGAATGTTTCATGAATGACCAGGTTCTTCTCGCGCACATGCACCTTGATATAATCTCCTGTTGATTCGAAAAAGAGGATATCCTCAAAGTTGACCTTGTGAATTTTTTTATCGGCGCGAAGAAGTATGTAATCACGGTTTTGCCCTGATGATGTCTCCGTAACCTGGTCTCTTCTCATCCTGAGTTCAGCCAGTTCCGCGGCTTTATTGACAGCCTTCATGAAACGCTCAAAGGAGATTGGCTTCACAAGGTAATCAACTGCATTTGAGTCAAACCCTTCGGCGGCAAATTCCGGGTAAGCCGTTGTAAAGATGACAAGAGGAGGTTGCGTCAGGGTTTTGACAAACCGGGTACCCGACAGCCGCGGCATGTTGATGTCGAGGAAAAGCAGGTCGGCATGGTGTGTTTGCAGGAATTCACCGGCATCGATTGCATCTGAACAAACCCGCAGCAATTCGAGCGACGGGCAGTCGCCGATATATTGTACAAGTACCTCCTGAGCCAGGGGCTCGTCATCGATTACCAGGCATCTGAGTTTCATCTTCATCCAGGATTAACAATTCCGCTTTAAAACGATTTTCCGTTTCCGATATTTCAAACCGGTGATTTCCGGGATAGGCCATCCTTAAACGTTTTTTAAGGTTTTCAAGCCCGATTCCATGACGGTCCCCGGGGAGTTCATCCGTATGTCCCCTGTTGTTTTCCACCACGAACCTGATCGAACCTGTTTCAATCGTCCATTCCATCGTGACAAACGCGGGGCCGGTTTCTCCCTTGATCCCATGTTTAAAGCTGTTCTCTATAAGAGGCAAAAAGAGTAAAGGGGCTGTTTTCCTGTTTTTTGCCTCCCCGGTTATTATTATCTCGATTTTTACCTGCGGACCGGAACGGAGTCTCTGAAGATCAACATATTCCTTCATATGGTCCAGTTCGGTCGTTAATTCGACACGTTCGCGTCCGGTTTCATACAATACATACCGAAGAAGGTCGGAAAGCTTCAGGATGGTTTCTGGCGCCTGGGGTGCGTGTTTCAGAACCAGGGCATAGATGCTGTTGAGGCTGTTGAACAGGAAATGAGGGTTGATTTGCGCACGCAAAGCCTGCAATTCAGCTTCCGACCGTTCCTTCTGCAGCTGCATCAGCTGGCCCCTGGCCTCAATCAGCAGGAAATACCCCTTCGAGAGTTTGAAAAGACTGGTAATCCCTACGAAGGCCGTCATAAATTTCAAAAGATCGGCAAAGCTGAAATAGGAGATGAAATAGTAACCAGGAAGAAAAAAATCGATAATGTGCGAAAAGGTAAACTGGTTCAGGAATGTGCCTGCAATGATACCGGACGACAGCAACAATCCGTACGATAAATACCTGCCCCTGTTTAAAAAACCGGGTATTAGCAGTACAAGGTTGAAGTACACCACAATGGCGATCGTGAGCAGGAAGACGGCTGTATAGATGAAATCGGTTAACTGGATTTCGCTTGAACTGGCAAAAACATGAACCAGGATGTAATAGGCCAAACTCCAGAATGCAAGGTGCTGGATGATTCGTGCCGGGACCGGTTTAAGCAGCAGTCGTATCATCATTTAAGGGTGGTTTTGCTTAGTATGTAAGTATAATCACTTTTAAAAGCCTCCGGGTCATCAGAATATTTCATCATGAATTTCTGAAGGTCACCGGTTGAGGCTGTCAGAATTACCTGGAAGTTGTTCTCCCCGGTTTTTCCTTGTTCGAGGGGTATTTTTTCATGGGCAATGCGGATTTTATTTTGTTTGAAAAGCCCGATCAGCCACTCTTCGTTGTACCACCGGATGACCAATTTCCCGGGATCAACGGTTACCTGGGCTACGGTGTGCATGGGAGCCAGGTGCGATGACATCAGGTCGGTGGAGGCGTCGACATCCTGCGGATAAAAATCAAGAAACAACCGGTTGTTGAGTTTAAAAAGGTGTACGCTGAATTTTGAAGTGCCTTTTTTCTCAATATAGGTTATCCGGTAAGCGTTCTCGGGCACTTCGGGTTTGAAAAACCCGGTGGACTTAGTGCCCTGTTCGATAATCCAGACAGAAGAATCTTTTCCCGCCCAGG